>NZ_JAUBTV010000043.1:0-60170 GCF_036705145.1 Microcoleus sp. B5-D4
AATGACGAGCGGGCTACCTGTGTATTTTGTTTGTTTTGTCAAGTACAATTTATACCAAATTAGATGAGCTTACCCTGGATTGTTAAGTAGGGTAGGGCATACCCAAACTCTAGATAAATATTCTAGTACGCTTTTGGAGATAGACCCACTGGGATTGTCTAAGTTAGGCTCGATACTTGGTTCAATTGAACGGGTATTTGGTTTAAGTAATGCCGTAAGGATAGTCAATTTTAAGGTCAGTCGCTGAATTAAGAATCCCCACGCCTGATAGCTGGGGAGTGTCAAAGAAATCCAACATGAAAACCCCGTGACTTTAGTCCGGGGATGAAAGGGAGAAGGAGGCTTTAGCCTCCCAGTATCTTTCATTAGATATTAGGATTGCAACTTAGGATACAACTCTGTAAAGTCTTGTAAACACTTTGATGATATTAAGCTAGTGCTGTTAGCGTAAGAATATCGTGATGAGGTCGAAGTCATGCTAGTTTTTGAATTCAAAGCATACGGTAAAAAGCAGCAATTCGATGCTGTAGATGAAGCAATTAGAACAGTGCAGTTCATCCGTAACAAAGCATTGCGCTTTTGGATGGAAAACGAAAAAGTCAACAAGTATGACTTGAATAAGTACAGTGCTGTTTTAGCTAAAGAATGGACGTTTTGCGATGAACTCAACAGCATGGCTCGACAATCAAGCGCAGAAAGAGCGTGGTCGGCAATCGCCAGATTCTACGACAACTGTAAAAAGAAAATTCCCGGAAAAAAGGGTTTTCCGCAGTTTCAGAAAGACAATCGGTCGGTCGAATATAAAACGACCGGGTGGCGGATGGCAACTGACCGAAAATCTATCACTTTTACCGATAAAAAAGGCATCGGAAAACTCAAGCTGAAAGGAACGCGAGACTTACATTTCTATCAGCTTAGCCAAATTAAGCGAGTGCGCTTAGTCAAACGAGCCGATGGATACTACATCCAGTTTTGCGTTCAAGTTGACCGTTCCGAGAAGGTTGAAGTTACAGGCAATGCTATTGGATTAGATGTGGGACTCAAAGAGTTCTACACAGACTCCAATGGTGTTACAGTCGAAAATCCGCGTTTTCTGGGCAAAGGAGAGCGCCGATTAAAGAAAGCCCAAAGACGGCTCTCAAAGCGAGTCAAAGGTTCAGAAAATAGAAAAAAAGCTAGAGTGATTCTAGGAAAACGTTACCTCAAAATAAGTAGACAGCGTAAAGATTTTGCCGTGAAGTTGGCAAGATGCGTTATCCAGTCCAACGACTGTGTAGTCTATGAAGATTTGAGGATTAAAAACATGGTGAAGAATCACTGCTTAGCTAAATCGATTAACGACGCATCTTGGTATATGTTTCGAGTCTGGCTGGAATATTTCGGCAAAGTATTCGGAAGAATTACAGTTGCTGTGCCAGCAAATGGAACAAGTCAAGAATGCTCTAGCTGCGGGACGGTTGTTAAGAAAAGTCTATCAACACGAACCCACGCTTGTCGGTGCGGGTGCGTGTTAGATCGTGACTACAACGCAGCTAAAAACATCCTAAGTCGGGGATTGAGTACGGCGGGGCACGTCGGAACTTGGATCTTAGATCCGAACGCTTGTGGAGAATTGACCGCTACCGATGTTGAAGTAATTCTGCATCGGCAAGTTGATTCTGCGAATCAAGAATCCCCTCGGCTTTAGCCAGGGGAGTGTCATTTCGAGACAGATGCGAGAATGCTTTCCATCTCAGAAAGCTCGATCGCCCCGGAGAAAGTTTTGCCGTTCATAATAAAAAACGGAGTGCCTTGAATGCCCAGTTGTTGAGCGAGTTGCACGTCTTTCTCAATGGCGGCTTCGGCAGCGGGGCTGTTGCGATCGGTGTTGAATTTATCTAATTTTAGATTGAGCTTTTGGGCGATCGATCCGTACAATGGCTCGCCTAAATCTTTCTGCCCTTCAAACAAAGCGCTGTAATATTCCCAGAATTTGCCCTGCTGGCCCGCCGCCCAAGCTGCTTTAGCTGCTGGCAGCGCTTGAGGGTGAATTGAAGTCAAGGGTAAATGCTTGTAAGCTAAAGTAACTTTGTCCTGGTGTTTTGCCATAAACTGCTTGACAGTATCGTGAGCGCGCGCGCAAAACGGACATTGAAAGTCAGAGAATTCTAAAAGTACAATCTGCTGCGAAGCTGAACCCGTGCTGGGAGAATCCCCGATCGCCGATTTGGGATTAGTTTTCATCTCCTGCAAAAATGATTCCTGCGCTGCTTTGAGAGACTGCTGCTGCTGTTGCTGGTACGCTTGTACCGACTCTAAAATTGCTTGCGGGTTTTCGCGGATAACCTGCAAGACTTGCTCTTTCAACTTGGGATCGACTGAATTGCCAGCCGCTGACTGCGCGGGGGAACAACCGATAAATACCAGGCAACCTGCCAGGAGTACAGCCAAGCAGAAGGCTTGCTGGCTGCGGATTTTTCGCCAAATAGTGGATAAGTTCATCTTTTTTTTCTGATTCACGACAACACTTAATCCTACATTTAATTTTGCGGAGTGTCAGGTATACGGCAGTTTACTGTTGTGCTGTTATTTTTATCCCTGACCAATATTTATTCGGTGGCAATCGGTAATTCGTAGTCGGTAATTGGCAAGGGGTGTTAATCACCTGAACACCGACTAACCTAGTAATTAAAATTTAAATCATTGGGATTTATTATAATATAATTTCGTCTCCAACGACCCCAATAAAAAAGGTTTGTAGTGAGGACTTGAGTCGCGATCAGATTCTGAGGACTCAAGTCTTAACTACAAACGCGCTCATGGTTATTTTACAGGACTAGATATAAAATATAAAAGGACGATCGCCCCGGCGATCGTCCTTTTATTTGCTGCACGTATTATCAGTTTTTAGGCTTGTCTGAATCCAAGATTATTTGCGGTTGTTGAGCCATTTAGCCGCAACTATTCCCAAAATACCCGCAACAACTGGATTGCCCAAAAACTTCATCAAACTCGGCTGTTCGGCCAGCACTTCTCGGAAGATATCCGGGTGATTGTGATAGGTGAACGAGGCCAGCTTGGTAACATCGTCAGCATTCATGCGGCTGGCGTGGTGGGTAGAAAGTCCTAGCTGCTTTTCCAATTGGCGATCGTCCAATCCTCTCTTGCCCAAATGCTTGAAGAATTCGCGGGCCACGTCGTCGCGTTCATTGGGCTTAATTTGGGCGATCGCCTTTTGCAATTCCGGTTCCAACTGAGCCGGCGGGAGAGAGTCGTGATTCAGGGAACGCCCGAATAATTGTTTGCGCTGAGCCGGCGAAGTTCTCTGAGCAAAATCGTCAAAATTTTCGTAATCTTCACCCGTTGTCTCCGGCATCATTTCTCGATTTCCCTGGGCCAAATCCTTCATGATTTGACTCTTGTAATTATCGCTGCTACTCATGGTAAATCCCTTCCAATCTACAAAACATTTCCGTCTCTACTTGAGATTGTTTCGGCTTCAAAAAACTGCGGAATATTAAACCGTCGCGCGGCTATAATTTAAGCTTTCTAACCAGGTCAAGACTTGTATTCAATTTGATTTGATTGCTGGTCGTACTTAGCAGTCAAAATCAGTTTTTTGTCAGGAGCATAAACCAAAACACTTACATCCTGATTGGGGAAATTGCGGTGAAAACCTTGTGCTAGAGATTTCGCCAAATCTTTCACTTCAGTCGGGCGGACTTGCGGGGTAATTACAACTCCCAATTTGTTATTGTCGCGGACGTAAGCATCCTGAACCAAGCCCTTAGCCGTTTTTGTTACCCATTGACCAAAATCTTGACCTGCGGCGGTATTGCCACGTTCTAGCTGCGCGTAATAACCCTGACTGCCACCAATTGCTACAGGTACATCAGTCGGTTTTTGGGCTGAAACGCTGGGCGAGCAGGCAGTAGTAACTGCCAGCATTAATACCAAAAGTACGCCCGCAATTATTTTGCGACTCTGCTGCAATAAACTCACCTTTTTTCCTCCGTTCAGAAAACATTTGGGATAATTGAAAGAGTCAGGTTGCTCGACCCTCTCAATTAGTATTAGGCTTAGTCTAGTTTCTTTTTGAGCTCATCTTTTACATCTTCGATCGCGTGACCAGCTTCAGCTTTTGCCTGCTTGGCTTTGCCTTCTGCTTTATCCTTCGGATCGCCAGTAACATTGCCTAGGGCTTCTTGAGCTTTGCCTGCGATGTTGTCGCCAGTTGCATTTGCTCTATCTTTAGTGCTCATTGGTTTCTCCCTATCTGTATCTAATTTGACGTTTTTTACTTAATGAACTCATCATAGGTAACTAGGAGCTGCGTTGCACTCTACCTCTAGGAAGAAAGAATAAATAACAAATGGAATAGGGAATATGGAATATGGCATAGGGAACAGTTATTTGCAGTCTTGAACTAACTGCGACTTTCATACTTAATTATTGTTTTTTTACCGTTTCTGCTGGCTGCAATCAAGTATTTTTGTAAAAAACTGCTGGAGGGTCGCCCGTGCGTCCAAGACTATTTTTTCAAACCCAAATAATTTATAATTTAAAAATTATATTTAATTCGGCCTTAAAAAGGCGGGTGTGGGCAAGACCGCATCTTACCCACACCCGAACAAATTCCGTATTAGTTTTAATCTACCTTGTGATGACATTCTTCATCTATTTTCTGCTGAAGTTCTTCTTTCAACTGTTCCACAGCGCGCATAGTTTGAGCATTTTCTTGTTTTTGCTGACCGAGGGCTTTTTCTGTTTCCTCGCCGAGCAATGTTTCCTTTGATTTTGGTAGCGTTACTTGATTTTCGCTGCCAGTATGGGTCGCATTTTCTTCAATATTCATTAGTTTTTCCCCTATTGTTTGCAAAAATTATTTTTAACAAGGGTACTTAGAAGTTAACCTTATATCTATCTTAAGGGTAATCACGAAGACTTCCCTCTGCCTGAAGGGAGATAGGGACGGGTGAAGAGTTTTGAGTTTTATAGTTAAGATAAATCACGGAGACTTCCCTCTGCCAGAAAGGAGATAGGGGAAGGGGAATAGTGCGTGAGATTGCTTGGTGAGTCGCAAGGCGCGGGGCAGTGAATGAGTTGGGGAAAGGGGAGGAGGGGGGAGAATTTTTCTGCGGCGCGCGGGATGGCGTTAAGTGTCGAATGTTGTTGTATGAGGCTCTTTGGACATCGGTAAAAGATGAAGAGAGAAATGGGAGGCAGTTTTGTGCAGACTTAAGTCTATGCTGAGAGTTTGACCGTTAAAATCAACAGGGTGTACCGATTCCCCCGTTTGGTGGCGATCGGGTTAAATAATCTGCTAAACAAGAGTTAGCCTCAAGGCTAACTTCCAGCAGGATCGAACTAAAATTTCTGTTATTAGTAAAAATTATCTAAAACCCTATGGGAGCAAGGAGCAGTAACCCCCTCGAAGCAGCCGGCCCGACTCGTGAGCCGATCAAAATAGGCGTGTTGCATTCGCTGACGGGCACGATGTCCATCAGCGAAATTTCTGTTAAAGATGCGACGCTGTTGGCTGTTGAGGAAATTAATGCGGCGGGAGGGGTGCTTGGACGCCCCTTGGAAGCGGTTATAGAAGATGGAGCCAGCGATTTGCAAATTTTTGCTCAAAAAGCTAAGCAATTGCTCCTAGAAGCGCAGGTGGCGGTGGTATTTGGCTGTTGGACTTCGGCGAGCCGCAAGGCTGTACAGCCGGCTTTCGAGCACGGCAGCGGGTTGCTGTTCTATCCGGTGCAGTATGAAGGGCTAGAACAGTGTCGGAATATTTTCTACACTGGTGCTGCCCCCAACCAACAGATTGTGCCTGGGGTGAATTACTTGCTCGCACAGGGGAAGCGGAAAATTTTCCTGTTAGGTTCGGATTATATCTTTCCCCGCACGGCAAATCGGATTGTGAAAGCTCAACTGGCGGCACTGGGGGGAGAGTTGGCGGGGGAAGTTTATCTGCCGCTGGGTTCGAGGGAAGTGGGCGAGGCGATCGCACATATCTTAGCAGTGAAACCAGATGCGATTCTCAACACTCTCAACGGCGACACCAATGTGGCTTTTTTCCAAAAGTTGCGGGAAGCTGGCGTGAAACCCGAGGATTTGCCGGTGATGTCGGTTAGCGTAGCAGAAGAGGAAGTGCGGGCGATCGGGCCGTCCAATATTGCTGGACATTTGGTGGTTTGGAACTATTTTCAAACGGTGGATACACCGGAAAATCGGAAATTTGTCAAGGCTTATAAAGCCCGATACGGGGAAAATCGAGTCACCGATGACCCGATCGAAGCGGCTTATTTGGGTGTTTACCTCTGGAAGCAAGCAGTAGAAAAAGCTGGTTCGACAGATGTGGTTAAAGTCAGGGCGGCTGCTAAAAATATTGAGTTGGCAGCGCCTTCGGGCAAGGTAAAAATAGATGCCCAAACGCAGCATACCTGGAAAACTGTGCGGATTGGCCAGGTGAGGGTGGACGGTCAAATTGAGGAGATTTGGAATTCCGGCGCACCGGTTGCGCCAGATCCTTTTCTCAAAGCCTATCCTTGGGCGGCGGCATTTGCTCCGAGGCAGATTTCTTTGGGAACTCGGGCTTCTTTGAGCGGGCTGTTTGTCATCTTGGTACTGATAACTTGGATGGCGGTGGGAGTCGGGTGGATGGGTTCTGTGGAGATGAAGAACTATTTGCTGACAATAGAGGCTGCCTCACATCCGGCAGCGGCGGTTTCTGAGGCAGCAATGGCGGTGCTGGTGCAGCAAACTCTCTTGGTGGCGAGCCGCACTCAGCACTGGCTGATGGGGGCTTTGGTTTTGAGTTTGATCGGGGGGATAGTGGCTTTTGTGTCGGTGTCGGCAATTATTCGGAATCTGGGCTTGCTGCGGGAAACTGCCGAACAGATGGCCAGCGGTGATTTGACGGCTCGATCGCCTGTTGTTTCTAATGACGCGATCGGGGTGCTATCTTCTACTCTCAATACAATGGCTCAGCAAATTAGCAGTTTGCTCAACGGTTTGGAGGTGCGGCAGCGGCAGCTAGAGGAACGATCGGAGGAATTGGAAGTCGCTAAGAATGCTGCGGAAGCTGCCAACCGGGCGAAAAGCACTTTTTTAGCAAATATGACTCACGAGTTGCGGACGCCTTTGAATGCGATTATCGGCTACAGCGAGCTGCTGCAAGAAGAAGCTCAGGAACTCGGCGAAGAAGAGTTTGTGATGGATTTGGCAAGCATTAATATGGCAGGCAAGCAGTTGCTCAACATTATTAGTGACATCTTGGATATTTCTAAAATTGAAGCAGGAAAGATGACTCTTTTCTTGGAGACTTTTGAGGTGTTGGATTTGATCGAGCAGGTTGTCACTACTGTCCAACCGACGCTAGGGAAAAATGGCAATACTTTGATCGTCAATTGCGATCGCAATATTGGCACGATCTACTCCGATTCGTCGAAGCTGCGGCAAGCGCTGTTGAATTTGGTGAGTAATGCTGCTAAGTTTACGGATCAAGGCAAAATTAGGATTAATGTTTGGAAAGAAGAAGGGAAGGTTTTGCCGCGTGGCAATTCCGAAGAACTCTCGACAGATCCTTCTCGGTGTCAACAGCCTTCGATCGTGTTTCAAGTCACCGATACCGGCATCGGCATGACGGAGGATCAGGTGTCGAGGCTATTCGGAGCTTTCGCTCAAGCGGACGATTCTACTACCCGCAAATACGGCGGCACCGGTTTGGGGCTGACAATTAGCCGGAAATTTTGCCAGATGATGGGCGGAGACATTACGGTTGAGAGCGAGTTTGATTGCGGTTCTAGTTTTACGATCCGGTTGCCGATTGCGGTTAAAAGCCCGAAAGAAGCGCAGGAAGATCGAGAAATCGCAGAAATGCAGCCGAAGTATGGCGAGGAGTTAGAAACGAGTGTAGCGGCGACTGAAGAGAAGCAAAAAGCAGTGCGATCGCAACCGCTGGATTTGCCCGATGCTGCTACTGTGCTGGTGATTGACGACGATCCAGACGCGCGGGATTTGATGACTCGCTGCTTGTCGAAACAGGGATTTCGGGTGCGATCGTCGGCTAGCGGTCAAGGGGGGCTTTTGTTGGCTAAGGAGTTGCTGCCCGACGCGATTATTCTGGACGTGATGATGCCAAGTATGGACGGCTGGGCGGTGCTGTCGGCATTGAAAGCCGATCGAGATTTGGTTGATATTCCAGTGATTATGATAACTTTTTTGGACGACCAAAATCAGGGTTTGGAATTGGGAGCGGCGGAGTATGTGAGGAAGCCTGTGGATTACAAGCGCTTTGCTGCTTTATTGAGCAAATATCAGGGTATCGAGAAGTAGTTAGTTGACTGTTAGCAGTGGTTATTAGTTATTAGTTATTAGTTATTAGTTATTGGTAGCAGATGACAACTAACAACTAACAACTAACAACTGACTAATTAATCTAAG
This sequence comes from Microcoleus sp. B5-D4, assembly GCF_036705145.1. Lineage (NCBI taxonomy): Bacteria > Bacillati > Cyanobacteriota > Cyanophyceae > Oscillatoriales > Microcoleaceae > Microcoleus > Microcoleus sp. B5-D4. The sequence goes on from NZ_JAUBTV010000043.1 coordinate 8,422, forward strand.
AAGCCCATTAATGCCGAGCTATCGTCAATTTCGTTTGAGGCAATTGGTCGATTTCCTCCCATTGTGGAGTAAACTTCATCAATGTGAAGAGTGCTGATGCCAATAGGGCGGGCACCGGACATACTGAACATTTCACTGACTTGCATGGCGCTGGAACCGATCGGGCGATTGCCGATGGTAGCAACCACTTCAAAGTCGCTGGATTCGACTGGGCGATTGCCTACAATGCCGTAGGTTTCGCTGAGGTGCAGGGTGCTAATGCCGATCGGGCGATTCCCCGACATCGAGACGGTCTCGCTGATGGTAAAATCGTCTGGGCCGACAGGGCGGTTGTCATGCATGAGTTGCGGCCGATAAAGTTGAATTCCTGTTGCTTTGGCATCCGTGGGTTCTGTCGGTTGGCTTTTGGAACTGCCTTTACCGCGACGGGCGATCGCATTGCCTTTATTTTTGGGGGTGAGACTCATAATTATTTTCCTCGCTTATTGCTGTTGACTGCTGGGTTCGGACAACTGCTTTGGTGGGCTTTCTGCTTTCTATTTCGGCCGATGATTAAAATAATATTACAAAGTTTAACTATTTTCTGAACGAAATTGCAGAATCTCTGCATTTTTGTTAAGATTTATGGGTAATAGCTACATTTTCCTATGGTAACTGCGGCAGCATCTTTTCAATTGCAAGCGCCCTTCCAGCCCACAGGCGACCAACCGCTAGCGATCAAGCAACTTGTCAAAGGCATCGAAGCGGGCGATCGATTTCAAACCTTACTCGGTGCCACAGGTACGGGTAAAACCTTCTCCATTGCCTCGGTGATTGAAAAAGTCGGCAGACCCACCTTAGTCCTAGCACACAACAAAACCCTAGCAGCTCAACTGTGCAACGAACTGCGAAATTTTTTCCCGAACAATGCAGTCGAATACTTTGTCAGTTATTACGACTACTACCAACCTGAAGCATACATCGCAGTCACCGATACTTTTATTGAGAAGACGGCAGCAATTAACGACGAGATCGATATGTTGCGACACTCAGCCACGCGATCGCTCTTTGAACGTCGTGACGTAATTGTAGTTGCTTCAATTAGCTGCATCTACGGTTTAGGAATGCCCGCAGAATACCTGAAAGCGGCTATTCCTTTGCGAGTAGGAATGGAAGTCAACCAGCGGCAAGTTTTGCGCGATTTAGTCAACGTTCAATACAGCCGCAACGATATAGATTTAGGCAGAGGCAAATTTCGCGTTAAAGGCGATGTTTTGGAAATCGGCCCTGCTTACGAAGATAGAATTATTCGCGTTGAATTCTTCGGCGACGAAATCGATGCCATTCGCTACGTTGACCCCGTAACAGGTAAAATCCTGCAAAGTTCAACGGCTTTAAATATCTATCCAGCGCGCCACTTTGTCACGGCGGAAGATAAATTAGAGGCAGCTTGCCAAGGAATAGAACTCGAATTAGAAGACCGACTGGCAGAATTTGAAAAAGAGGGTAAACTATTAGAAGCTCAGCGGTTGGAACAGCGCACTCGCTACGATTTGGAAATGCTGCGCGAGGTAGGTTACTGCAACGGAGTCGAGAATTATTCGAGGCATTTAGCAGGGAGAAATGCCGGGGAACCGCCGGAATGTTTGATTGATTATTTCCCGAAAGATTGGATGTTGGTGATAGATGAATCTCACGTCACAGTGCCGCAAATTCGGGGGATGTACAACGGCGACCAAGCACGGAAAAAAGTATTGATAGAACACGGTTTTCGCTTGCCCAGCGCTGCCGATAACCGCCCTTTAAAAGCAGAGGAATTCTGGGCAAAAGAGAATCAGTGCATCTTTGTTTCTGCTACGCCTGGGGATTGGGAAATGGAGATATCGGAAGGCAGAGTAGCAGAGCAAGTAATTCGCCCTACCGGAGTAATAGATCCGACTATTTTCGTGCGCCCGACGGAAGGACAAATTGATGATTTGTTGGGGGAAATTAAGGAGAGAGTAAGTCGGGACGAGCGAGTTTTGGTGACGACTTTAACGAAGCGGATGGCGGAAGATTTAACCGAATATTTGCAGGAAAGGGGAATTAGAGTGCGGTATTTGCACTCGGAAATTCAGTCGATTCAACGCATCGAAATTATCCAAGATTTGCAGGATGGTAAGTTTGATGTATTGATTGGTGTTAACTTGCTGCGGGAAGGTTTGGATTTGCCGGAAGTTTCGCTGGTGGTAATTTTGGATGCGGATAAAGAGGGGTTTTTGCGATCGGGACGTTCGTTGATTCAAACGATTGGAAGGGCGGCGCGGCACGTTCAGGGACAGGCTATTCTGTACGCGGATAATTTGACGGATAGTATGGTTAAGGCGATCGATGAAACGGATCGACGCCGGGGGATTCAGCTAGCGTACAATAAGATGCACGGGATTACGCCGCAGCCGATCGCGAAAAAGCGATCGAGTAATGCGATTTTGGCATTTTTGGATGTGTCGCGCAAGCTGAATTCTCAGCAGTTGGAGGAGGTTTACGAACAGGTAAACGAGTTATCTTTGGATGAGATTCCTCAGTTAATCGGGCGGTTGGAAGCGCAGATGAAGGCGGCGGCTAAGAAGTTGGAGTTTGAGGAGGCGGGTAAATTGCGCGATCGGATTAAGCATTTGCGGGATAAGCTATTGGGACATTAAGGAAGAGTGGGAGGATATGATGTTCGATCGCATTACCTTCGATCCAAAAATTATGGGAGGAAGAGCTTGCATTCGAGGAATGCGAATTACTGTTTCTTTGGTAGTGAGTTTAGTAGCAAATGGGATGAGTGTAGAGGAAATTTTGGCAGCTTATCCTTATTTGGAAGCTGAGGATATTAAAGCTAGTCTCCAGTATGCGGCATTTTTGACGAACGAGCAAATTCGTCCATTTAGCGGGACTCCAGCATGAAATTCTTGGCAGACATGGGTGTGTCTCCTGTAACGGTGCTTGCACTGCGCCAGCAGGGATATAATGCTGTACACTTAAATGAGCAAGGATTGGAGCGTTTGCCCGATTCTGAGATCCTGGAAAAAGCACGCCAAGAGCAACGAATTGTTTTAACTTTTGACCTGGATTTTGGCGAGCTTTTGGCTATCAGTTCTCAATCTCTTCCAAGTGTAATTATTTTTAGACTGCAAACCACTATTCCAGTGTTTGTTAGTGCTAGATTGCTGGCTGTTTTGTCAGAGTGCGGTGAAGATTTGGAAACAGGTGCGATTGTGACAGTGGAAGATAATCGTTATCGAGTACGGCGACTTCCTATTTAGAGTAGGAAAGTGCGATCGTATTCAGCATTTGTGCAATAAACGGTTGGGAGACAGCAATGAGCAAGTTTAAATTATTCGATGCAGTTAATTTAACCGAAGCAGTCGCCCTCGCTGATGGCGAGATTGCACCGCGAGAAACAGCCGGAGCAATTGTTGAGGTTTTCAAGAATGGTGAAGCTTATTTAGTAGAATTGTTTGGCGGATGGGTGAAAGCGGAAGTTGGCGGGGATTTTGTTCCTGAAACTCAGGATGAACCGGGCGCATTTATAGAAACGATTGGTGTTGAAACAGTTTATCCGCATCAGTTGCAATTATAAGACTTACGCATGAGGTTCAGAAACCGGGTTTTTTACGAAAATACTTCGCTGTAGCCCACAGATTCGCTAAAAACCCGGTTTCTTTGGGCCCAGCAAGTTTGCCGAATTTTTGCAGGAAAAACAGCAAAAAGTGCGTGAAGCGAAGCTATCCCGTAGGGAATCGTATTAAGCATCTGCGCGATAAACGTTTAGGTAATGAAGGGATAATTCAAAAGCCAAACATCGCTTTTAGTCCATTTGCGATCGGCTGATACTCTTCTGCGGTTAAACTGCCAAGATAGCGCAATACTCGCCGGATATCTACAGCGCGTACTTGATCCAGCAATACTATCGAGTCGGCCGTTAGATTTCCCATTCCTGCCTGAAGACTTGGGTATAAAATTGGATTTTGTGTAGTCCAATCTCCTGATTGTCTGGTAATCGGCACAACAATCACAAGCTCAAAACGGATCGTACCTGTGTTGCTTGACCTCCCCACTACTACAGCAGGGCGTATTCCTTGCTGTTCGTGCAGTGCAGGCGTTTGAGGAGGGAAATCAACCAGTAAAATATCGCGGATGGTGAATCTATTAGCCACGCTTATTGCTATACCCTTTCGTCTTCAAGAATAACAGCACCTACTCCCGGTATATAGCGCACGGGTTGACCAAGTTTCATCGGGTCTACATCTCCCCAATCATAGGGAGGAATTTCATTATCGACGAGGTAAAGTTGACGCCAAGACGATTTTGCCAATGCTTCCTCGGAAATGTCAGGAAAAAATATTAGCACTTCTGCGATGCTAACTGGAAAACCATTGAGTTTGCTCAAGCCATCTATAATGGCGGCGAGGACGGATAAGTCTAAATGGTTGAGCTTTTCTGCTTTTTCGATCAGTTGGTATACGGTTTCAGGATTGAGTGTTTCGCCCACAGCTTCGACTAAGTTTTCGGGGGTGAAACCTCGACATTTCAAGTATTCGGCTAGTTGTAAGCGAATTGTACTCATGGGTTTAGTTGAGAAAGATTCTAGGGTGAAGTGCGATCGCCTTTTTCCATTATCCTATTTTATGAATGGGAAGGGCGATCGAGGTTTCTATGAGATTCCTAGTCTATCCGTAACATATTCGCGATCGTGACATTGCGCAGTTTGATGAACCATCGTTTTCGCAGTAATTTGGCTGACAATCAAGTTTGCGATTCAAGTCATCTATTACCTGTTGCTGGTCTTTAATAGTTTCATCCTGTGCTTCCTTTTCCTCAAGCACACTGCGGTGCGACTCCGCCAAAGCGCGGTGCGACTCCGCCAAAGCGCAGTACAACTTCGCCAAAGCGCGGTTCGATTCCGCCAAAACAGAGAGGGTTTTCTGAGTCCGCCGAAGGTTGGTGTACAACGACTCGCATTGTGAAGTATAATTGTGGGACATATATTTCCATAGTTAGGTGAACTTGTGGTGGTCTGAAGTTGAGATGTCAACCACCGGGAGTTGTCTAGCTAAAGCAAGGCCTCTGTCTGAATCGTTACTTCAGGCGGGGCTTTTCCGTATCACACAGGATTCGGTATTGCCAAAAATCCAAGACTTTAGAGCAAAGATTTTCAAATTTCAAAGTTCAGGAGTCAAGGATTCAGTATTACGACAAATACAAGACATTAAAGGGTTATCGTTCTTACACTTGGGGTGAGGACTATTTCTTCTGTCTTGCACTCTCCCACTCTACACTAATAAACTTACATTGGCAACCCCAAAATAGGAAAATTTAGGATAATATTTAAAGGTTATAATCTCTCAATATATCCCGGTTGGCCAAGATAATATGAGAGATTAGAATGTGTATATGTGACTATCAAAAGCTTGATAATTAAATAATTCAGCCTAGCTGACTATTGTGAAAAAGGCTCAGAGCGATATTTGAAATATCCAATATTATAATTAATGTACTTACCCGGATACTTAGGTATTAATGGCTTAGCATTTAACTAATCCCGATCTTTTAACCACTGTCCTCGATCTTTGTCATAACTGACCAAACATTCCCAGGGATAGCAGCAATTGGCTGGGGCTTGGGGCGAAGGCGATCCAATCGGGAAAATTCCCAGCAATGGGATTTTTGACTTGAAAAATTGTTGAGTTTGGGATGCTATGGCCTCGATCGCCCCTCTCTCCCATTTCCTCTGCGTCAAGAACGATCGCCCAAAACATCCTCTTTCATTGTGGTACGGGCGAGACGCCCGTACATGATTTGTGGTACGGGCGTCTCGCCCGTACATCATCTGCGGTTGAAATATTCATTGACAACAAAAAGTGCGATCGCCAATCCCAGCGCTGGGATTAGATTTTAAACAAGGTTAAAATATTCATTAACCACAAAAAGGTCGATCGCCCAAAACACCACCAAAACCAACTACTTACTCAATACCACAGCATCCGTACTGCTAGCAAAAGCCGGACGAATAAATTCCTCCTTCTCTTCCAGCGTGATGTAACCTTTATCTACAGCTAGCTGCATCACTTCCTCAAGAAAACCTCTCAGCACATCTAATACTTGAGTGCGATCGCATTCAAAAACCTTTTCCCAACCAGAAGTTTCAAACTTCCTCAAATAGGAGTTACGCATGAGAACTCAGAAACCGGGTTTTTTGCGAGAAAACTTCGTTAGAGCCCGCAGATGCAGTAAAAAACCCGGTTTCTTTGGCGGAGTGCGTAAGTTCTGTTTATGTAATTTTCGCATATTAAAGTAGTAAGTTGGGCGAAGTGAAACGTAGGGTTCGTTAGCTCAACCCAACCTACTAATAAACTTACGGTGTCGGATTCGGATACTTAGCGTGCACCGCATTGATTTCCGCTATGATATCCTTATCCAAATTCACCTCCAAACTACCGATATTTTCCTCCAACTGTTCGAGGCTGGTTGCACCGATAATTGTGCTAGTTACAAACCAGCGCGATCGCACATACGCCAAAGCCATCTGCGCCGGACTTATCCCATGTTTCCCCGCAATCTCAACATACGCTTTCACCGCATCATTCAGATTAGTTTTATCGTAACGCTGACCAAATCCCGCAAATAAAGCCAACCTGGAATTTTCGGGAATTCCATTCAAGTATTTACCCGTTAACAGCCCAAACCCCAAAGGACTGTAAGCCATCAATCCCACATTCTTAAAACGGCAAGTTTCTGCTAAATTTAGGTGAAATGTCCGATTGCTCAAACTGAAAGCATTCTGAATCGAAACAACCTTCGGCAAACCGTGTTTTTCAGCCAACGTGCAAAACTCGCAAACTCCCCAAGGCGTCTCGTTACTCAAACCTAAATAGCGGATTTTGCCAGCTTTAATCAAGTCAGCAAATACCTCTAACTGTTCCAAAATCGGTACAGTTTCGTGTTCTTGGGCGATGTCGTAATCCGGCGCACCAAATAAGGGCACGTAGCGGTCTGGCCAGTGGATCTGATAGAGGTCGATGTAGTCAGTTTGCAAGCGCTTCAGGCTGTCATTCAGGGCTTTTTCGACATTTGGGCGATCGATCTGATTTTTCCCTTCCCGAATCCACTTTAAGCGAGTGCTTCTGCCCGCCACTTTAGTCGCTATAATGACTTTATCCCGCTGCTGCTTCGCCAACCACTCGCCGATATATTCCTCTGTTTTTCCCTGAGTTTCCGCCTTTCCAGGGACAGGATACATTTCCGCCGTATCGATAAAGTTGATTCCTCTATCGATCGCAAAATCGAGCTGTTGGGCCGCTTCCTCAACGGTATTCTGCTGGCCATAAGTCATCGTACCCAAACAGATTTCAGATACTGATAAATCGCTGTCGCCTAGTTTTTTGTATTCCATGAGTTTGATTGCGGGAAAAATATCTGATTCTATATTACAGAAAAACCTTGATTTAATTGAAAGCTCCAGAAAAGTGCGCGAGGCTTTCTCCTCTCTTCCTCTGCGCTCTCTGCGCCCTCTGCGGTTAAAAAAATCAAAGATATCCGAACTTAAATGTTAATATAAATAATTCGTATTCCTCTGATGTATGAGTAGTCGCCCGCCAAAAGTTCCATTTGTCAACCTCTCCCTGCAACACCAACCAATCCAATCTCAAATAACAGAAACAATTGGAAAAATTATCGAGCAAGGAGATTTTATTTTAGGCCAAGCCCTCGCCGAATTTGAAACAGCATTTGCTGCAGCTTCTGGAGTAAAATACGGCGTAGGAGTGGCTTGCGGAACAGATGCGATCGCTCTGGGACTCCAAGCTTGCGGCATTAATCCGGGCGACGAAATTATCATACCCGCTAACACTTTTATCGCCACCGCGATCGCCGTCCTCGAAGCCAAAGCTATACCTATTCTTGTAGATTGTGACCCGGAAACCGCCCTGATTGACCTCACAGCAGCCGAAACAGCAGTTACCTCGAAAACTAAAGCAATTATCCCCGTACACCTCTACGGTCAAATGGTATCGCCCCGCCAGCTTTTAGATTTTGCAAAGCGCCACGATTTAATCATATTTGAAGATGCCGCCCAAGCGCACTTAGCCGAGAGAGAAGGATACCGCGCGGGCTCCATTGGTAAAGCAGCAGCATTCAGCTTTTATCCCAGCAAAAACCTCGGTTCTTTTGGCGACGGCGGGATGTTAATTACTAACGATGCAGAGCTCGCAGACAAAATGCGAACTCTCCGCAATTACGGAGCACCCAGCAAATATTTGCACACAGAAATTGGTAGCAACAGCCGCCTTGACAATTTGCAAGCCGCCGTGCTCAATATTAAATTACCTTACTTAGAAAAATGGAATCGCGATCGCACCGACGCTGCTCAACACTACAATACTCTATTAGCACCATTGAAACACAAAGGCATTGTACCGATCGCCAACCACAGCAGCAGCGGTCACATTTATCACCTCTATGTTATCCAAATTACTGAGAAAAGCTCGATCGACCGCAACACCCTTCAGGACAAACTCGCTCAACACGGCATTCAAACAGGTATACACTATCCCATACCTTGTCACCTGCAACCCGCCTACCAAAACTTAGGCAATCCGGGCGACTTCCCCCATGCAGAAACCCTGTGCCAACAAATTTTATCATTGCCAATGTATCCCGGATTGAGCAATACTCAGATCGAGCAAGTTGTTCGGGCGATCGTACTATCATTGAATTGCTAATTGTTCATCAAACTAATGCTGCAGGTGCTTCAAGCAGTAGGGTGCGGTTCTCAAAGCGTTTTTGTGGCGAATTAACAAATCTTTAACTGACAGTTCAAAACCCCAAAGCGTTGCGAATCCAGCGCGGCAATCTTAAAACTTCTCAAACCATGCACATCCAGCGCAAAATTCGCATTGTTTTCAAGCGATACCTCCTGGGGGAAAGTATCACGGTGCTCCTAGTGCTGCTGTACGCCCCCCTGCTAGTACATTGGTACGACGGCTGGTTGAACAAAAGCATCAGCCTCGAACACGAATATTTCAGCCACGGACTAATTGGTTTGCCCTACGCAGCTTATATTGCTTGGACGAACCGAAAGTGCTGGCGCAGCTTACCCAACTCACCGCATCCTTTGGGAGGCTTTTTGCTGGTACTAGCCACGCTTTTTTATCTGAGTCGCTTGAGCGATTTAGTAAATTTATCCCTGCCCGTAATGCTGGCCAGCATTTGCTTATCTTTAAAAGGAATTCCCGGCTTGCAATTGCAGGCGATGCCGCTTTTATTCGTATTTCTGGCCTCGCCCAACCACATTCCTTACCTCATAGAACCCTACGCCTTGCCGTTGCAGCAATTCATTGCTGAAGCATCAGGCTGGATATTAATTAAGGTTGGTATCAACGTCAGAGTGGAAGAAATTTATCTGTACGTGAACGAGCGCATTGTAGAAGTTGCTCCGCACTGTGCAGGCTTAAAAATGCTGTTTACCAGTCTTTACGTCAGCTTAATTCTGCTGGATTGGACGGGAGTTTGGAACTCTCGCAAAAAAAGCCTTTTGTTTTTAGTGATTACATCCATTATTAGCATCAGTTCCAACATTTTTCGCAATACTTTGCTAACTTACTTTCACGGAACCGACAGAGAGGCGCTTTTTACTTGGCTACACGCCGGATGGGGCGGAGATTTGTATTCTGCTTGTATACTAGGGTTATTGGTACTTCTCCTCAACGGGATGGAAAAGTATTTCCCAAATCAGTCTGGCAATTAATGAAACAGATGATTTCAGCACAGAAACTACTGCGGCGGTATCAATTATCTAAAATTATGGTACTGGTGTTTTTGCTGGTATTGGTTGGGGCTGTAGCAATTCCCGGCTACGCGACCGGAAGATGGCCTTGGACAAACCCGCCAACCCTGGCCAACCTTAAGCAATTAAGAAGTTTGCGCCAAAACGGGATAAAAATTCCTGGGTGGCAGGTTATAGGCGTTCAGAATAACGTCCAAATTGGCGCTCACCGATGGTTAGTTCAAGAAATTAAAAAGGATCAAACAATTGCCATTTTATTGCTGTTGCCTCAAAATTACCCCAAAAACCAGCCCCAAGTGGAATGGCTAGATATCGATGGATTTCACCGGTGGCAAACCGATTCTCATCGCACTTTGAGGTTTACAGTTAAATTAGCACCAATACCCGACCAGCCACCGCCTACTGTCGAGGCGAGGTTTTTCCGAAGTTGGACTCGCCAACAAACTTTTGCTGTCGTGCAGTGGTACGCTTGGCCTAACGGGGGTTCTCCAGCAACCAGTCGCTGGTTTTGGGAAGACAGCATTGCTAGACTGTCGAACCGCCGCGCCTCTTGGGTTGCTGTCAGTATCATCCTTCCCATTCAACCGCAGGGCGACATTAAGATAGCTCAACCATTGCTCGAATCTCTTGCCGAAAGTGTCCAGGCTAAATTAATTACAGAAACTTTTCGCTTTCAGTAAGCAGGTAGGTGCAAATAAATCGGCCTAGGGGGTGGGCGGCTTTTGCCAAAATCAACTGCTTCCTAGTAAATATCCGGATTCAACTCGCCCCTAAAATATCTTATTGTTTTTTATCGTCGCTCTATTTAAATGAAACTTACAAATCAGGTCATTATTCAAAATAATACTTTTTTAAATCCTCTGAAAATGCGGGGAAAATCCACTATTAAAAATCGCCTCGCTCTTTCCTTGGCAGGCCTGCATTCAACGGCTTGGACTCTATCTTTTGCTGCTGTATTCTGGGGTTTTAATAGCAAAAATTTTTCGGAAACGGCTTTAGCTCAATCTGTTGTTCCTGGTTCCGAGCGACTTGTGGCGCCACCGCCATTGCCTGTACCGCCACCGCCGCCTGCTAATTTCAACCGGGATATTAACCCAGCTTTTCGGAATCGGCCCTACCGCCTGGGCCCGGGAGACCAGATTTCTGTTCAAGTTCAGCGCTTCCCTGAGCTAGGTTTTACAGGTGCAATCAGCCCTGAAGGGGTAATTGTACTGCCACTAATCGGAACAGTAAATGTGCGCGGTCTTACCGTCGAAGAATCACAGCAGCGCCTCCGGGAGCGCTTTGGCCAATTTATCAAAAATCCTCAAGTCTCGGCTGCTTTGCTGGTTCAGCGCCCCGTAGTGGTGACGGTGACGGGGGAGGTGGCCAGACCGGGTTTTTATCCGCTGCAAACCCCCCAGCTTCCTGCAGCTCTGGCGGCGGCTGCTGGGACTACTCCTACGGCCCAACTGCGGGGGGTGCGGGTGCGGCGGACTCTGCCTTCCGGTGCTGTCGCGGAGCAAGTTGTTGATATTTTGACACCGTTGCAAACTGGTATTGCTCCACCGGATTTGCGTTTGGAAGATGGAGATGCGATCGTCGTACCGTATAAACAGGTTACGCCCGATCGCAAATCCGATCAAGATTTAGCATCGAGGTACAGCCTCGCTGCGGCTGCTGTCCCCGTCCAAGTCACTGTCACCGGAGAAGTCAGCAAACCTGGTTTTTACACGCTTCCGGCGGGTTCTGGTCGAATTTCGGCTGCTTTGGTGACTGCGGGGGGAGTCACGGGAAAAGCCGATTTGCGGGAGGTGCGAGTGCGGCGGACGCTAATGGACGGCTCGTCTGTGGAGGAACCAATCGACCTCTACACTCCCCTAGCAAACGGTAAAGATTTGTTCGATTTTCCTTTGGCATCGGGAGATGTGATTGTCATCCCGGAATTGGACGCTAGTACGAAAAACCTAGACTACGATAAAGCTCTGGTTTCGCGGTCTACTCTGATTAAGCCCAGGATCTACGTTCGAGTTTTGAGTTACGCTAGTGGTGGTTTGACCTCGTTCTACGTTGAAAATGGCAGCAGGTTTTTGGATGCTCTCAACAACTTGCCTGTTAATCTTGCTGACTTGCGGAAAATAGCCCTGATTCGGTTCGACGAAAAGCAAGGTAGAACAATCAACCGTTCGATAGATGCTAAAGCTGCTTTGGAGGGCAATGTTTCTCAGAACCCGATGCTCGAAGATAATGATGTGATTGTGATTGGTAGGAATTTGGTAGAGCGCATTGGTTATGTACTCAACACTTTTACTCGACCATTTCGCGATACTTTGGGATTTATTCTGTTCTTTGAGCAGTTGAGAAATGGGGTAACAGATTTGTTCGGCCCGTCACGTAATGATAGGTAGTCATACTATTTTCGATTTTTGATTTTCGATTTTCGATTTGAGATGGGGAATGACTTATGCGATATGGGTTTTAATCACAGACCGAAAGTTCTAAGGTTTTTGGGGGATTTGTAGAATTAGTCCGCAATCATTAGTTATCGTTAACAATCTAAAATCTAAAATCTAAAATCTAAAATCGTCATGACTTTATCCGTTGTTAAACGTTATTTAATTGCTTTCGACCAATACAAGTGGGTGGGACTGGCTACTCTCGCGGTGACTGTGGGCGTGTCGGGAGTAGTAGCCCTGCAGCCAAAGCCTGCGCCAGTTTACGTTGCAATAGGTACGCTGGCCTACGACAGACCGAGCGTGATTTTTTCATCTACTACTACTAAAATTCAACAGGAAGGACAAGAAATAACTAAAGATATGCTGCTGAATAAAATGGTGGTTGAACCAGCAGCAAAAAAACTCATAAAAGCAGAAAAAAAAATCAGCCAAAAAGAAGAGGGAACAGAAATAGAAGTTTTGACGGACAAGCTGGTAAAAGACGTGCAGATCAAGATGCCCAGTAAGAATAATGACCCCAGCGCTTTGATTCAAGTATTGTACAAAAATGGCGATCGCCAAAAAGCAGAAGCGGTAGTAAAGACGCTGATGTACGAAATGGTGGAACACAGCAAAAGTATTAATACTTCTAGACTGCGTGACACGATCGCCCAAATTAACAAGCGTTTGCCGAAAGTAACGCAGGAACTCAGAGACACGGAAGCAAAACTTGAAGCCTACGAAAAACGAGAAGGAACTTCAATTTTAGCAGCTCAGAGCGGTGCTTTGCCGCTAGCGATTACCAGCAGCCAACAGCAGCAGCGGCAACTCCGCGTGCAGTTGGGAGGAATTGAAGCTCAAATTAATAGTTTGCAGGATCGCTTGGGATTGAATGTGGAGCAAGCTTACGTCGCTCAAGCACTCTCTGCCGATCCAATTATTGCCCAACTGCGAGTGCAATTGTTTTCGATCGAATCTCAGCTCAAAATTCTCCGCAGCGACTTGCAGGAGGAACACCCGAAAATTGTAGAATTGCTCAAACAAAAACAAGCTTTTGAGCAGCAGTTGCAGCAGAGGCAATCTGAGGTACTCGGCGGTAACGGGGTGGCGGCCCCGCTCAGAAGTGCCGATCGAATTCGGGTAGACTCTTCTTTAGATCCGGCCAGACAGCAGTTAGCTCAAACTTTGATTGCTTTGCAAACGCAGCGGGATACGGTGCAACAGCAACTCCAAGGAATCGAGAAAACTGAACAGCTATTGCGTCGGGAACACGCGACAATCCCCAACAAGCAGTTAGAACAAGCGCGGTTAGCCCAGCAAGTGGGGTTCAAAAAAGCTCTCTACGACAAGATGCAGTCGGCTTTGGTAGATGCTGAGGCGGCGGTAGTTGAGACAACGGGGAGTTTGAGAATAGCCCAATTGCCCCAAACTGATGACGTTGAGTCAAACAAGAGAGGTTTGCCCGTGATGCTGGCGGTGGGCGGATTTGTGGGATTGCTGCTGGGCGGCGGATTGATATTTTTGTTGGGGATGCTCAACGGCAAGTTTTATAGTTGGGAAGAAGTGCGGGCGGCATTGGTGGAAAAAGAAGTGCCGATACTGGGAGTTTTGCCTGAAGTGACGGTGTTTGATTCTTACGGCGATGAAATAATGCCACTCGCCTTGGAGGCAAATTCTCCCTATTTGGAATTTTACGAGCGGTTGCGTACTAATTTGCGCCGGATCGGGAACAAACCGGTGAAGGTGGTGTTGCTGACTTCGGCGGCGCCTTTGGAGGGGAAAAGTTTTAGTGCTTACAATTTGGCAATTGTATCGGCTCGATCGGGTAAACGGACTTTGCTAATTGAAGCAGATTTGCGATCGCCTTCTAACGTTGAATCTTTGAAAATTGCTGCTGATCCTTTGGCGACTGTGGAACCTTTGCACTATTACGGCAATATTAGCGAGTGCGTTCTTTTGGTTCCAGAGGTAGAGAACCTATACGTTGTGCCGAGTCCCGGCTTTTTGCGGCAAGCCTCCGCCGTACTAGAATCCAGCGAAATGCGGAGATTGTTTGAGGATGTTCGCAACCGCTTTGATTTTGTGGTTGTGGATTCTCCGGCTTTGAGCGAGTGCAACGACGCGCTGACGCTGGAACCGTACACGGATGGTATGATTTTGGTGGCGCGGCCTGGTTACACTTTGTCTAGTATGTTGTCTGAGGCTGCCGATCAGTTGCAGGAATCTGAGGAGGACGAGTCGCATAAATCTGGGCTGCGGCTGTTGGGAGCGATTATTAACGGTGCTGATATTCCGGTGAAGTTCCGCAATGATATTGATATTGATGAATTGGAGTTGCCTTTGAGTGCGATCGGCGATCGGGCGATCGAAGTGCGATCGAGGCAATTACCGCAGCACTCAAAGCCTAAAAACAAGGCTATTAATAGTAAATTGAGATAATTTATTTGGCTTGATTCTTGTAACTCAATCCTCAACGAAATATGAATATATTGTAGGCGGCGACATAAGCAGCTTAAGCTTAAAGCACCGTTAATAGCCAGTCGATTCTAGATTGTAGATTGTAGATTTTAGATTTAAAAATTGACTCCACAGATGAATCTGGGAGCTGGAACTTCGGTCTAAAATTTTTCGCTTGTCAACAGTCAACAGTCAACAGTCAACAGTCCACAGTCATTACTTGAAAATGTGTCATCGCACTATTGATTGGATTCCGGGCGTTTGGAGTGTTTTTTCTGGATAAACTGTTCCAAATCGGCGATCGCATCTTCAAAATCCGACAAATTAATTTTCGCAGGTCTAGTCTTCTTCGGCAAACTCGAAGACTGACTCGAAGACTTCGCCGGAGGCGGTGGAGATTTAGGTTGTGCAACTTGAGTGCTGTTCGATTCTATAGAATCGAACAATTCATCCAGGGACTCAAAAAATGATTGAGCCGAGGCCCGGCGTAAATCTTTCTGGTCATCGTCATCCGTCATAAGCCACTCCATAGGGTCTAAAATTTGCCAACAAACTCTGTCCGCCCCGGCGCGTGCAGATATTAGACATGAAAACCGACTAAAACAAGCAGGAGGACAGAATTTAACCGGGCGATGGGAATGCCTGTGGCTGAACTTGCTGCCCCATATAAAACCTGCTGCGGGCATTGTCAGCCTTCAAACTATATTTAACTCTACACCCGCCTACTGAGTGATTTGAGACTTGGTGCAGACCCAGCTCAAAATCATCGACCCTGAAAAAATCTCAGTTACGGCTCTTTCGTTGTCTAATTAACCCTAGTCTAGTCGAGAATAAGGAGACAGGACTTATGCAACTATTACCGCTGTTCAAGGGTTGCGATGGCAACGCGCCACCCCGAAAGGACCCAGAGACGGTGTTTTTTGCTTGAGTCCTAAGATTTCAAAGGCATTAGGAGATTTTAAGGTGACTCAGGGATTTGATTACGATTTAGCAATTATCGGCGCTGGCGTGGGCGGACACGGCGCGGCCATACACGCGGTTAGCTGCGGGCTGAAAGTGGCAATTATCGAAGCGGGCGATATGGGGGGGACTTGCGTCAACCGCGGCTGCATTCCCTCTAAGGCGCTGTTGGCAGCTTCCGGGCGAGTGCGAGATTTGCGGAATGCCCACCACCTGAAGACTTTGGGCATTCAGTTGGGGAGTGTGGATTTCGATCGCGGGGCGATCGCCAATCACGCTAATACTATTGTTAGCAAACTTCGTGGCGACTTGACCAACAGCCTCAAACGTTTGAACGTCGATGTCATCCAAGGTTGGGGCAAAATTGCCAGTGCTCAAAAAATTACCGTCGAAACCGATAAAGGCGAGAAAACTATTACCGCCAAGGATATTATTCTCGCTCCCGGTTCGGTTCCCTTCGTCCCCCCTGGGATAGAAATTGATGGCAAAACTGTATTTACCAGCGATGATGCTGTCAGGTTGGAATCCCTCCCGAAGTGGATTGCAATTATTGGCAGCGGTTATATCGGTTTGGAGTTTTCGGATATTTACACAGCCCTGGGCTGCGAAATTACGATGATTGAAGCTCTAGATCAGTTGATGCCGACTTTTGACCCGGATATTGCTAAGTTGGCAGAACGAGTGTTAATTGCACCCCGCGATATTGAAACAAAAGTTGGGTTGTTGGCTAAGAAGATTATTCCTGGTTCGCCGGTCATTATTGAATTAGCTGATTTCAAAACTAAGGAAGTTGTGGAAGTTTTGGAAGTTGATGCTTGTTTGGTAGCAACTGGTCGGGTTCCGGTGAGCAAGAATTTGGGGTTAGAAACTGTTGGCGTGGAAACGATGCGCGGTTATATCCCAGTTAACGATAAGATGCAGGTTTTGGCGGGGGGAGAACCGGTGCAAAATTTGTGGGCGATCGGCGATGTTAATGGCAAGATGATGTTAGCGCATTCTGCGTCTGCTCAGGGAATTGCTGCGGTGGAAAATATTTGCGGGCGAGCTCGCGAAGTTGACTATTTGAGTATCCCGGCGGCGGCGTTTACTCACCCGGAAATTAGCTATGTGGGGATGACTGAACCTGCGGCGAAGGAGTTAGGAAAAACTGAAGGGTTTGAGGTCGGTTCTGTCAAGAGTTATTTTAAGGGAAATTCTAAGGCTATTGCGGAGGGTGAAACCGACGGTATGGCTAAGGTGATTTACCGGAAAGATACTGGGGAGTTGTTGGGAGTTCACATTTTCGGTTTGCACGCTTCGGATTTGATTCAGGAAGCGGCAAATGCGATCGCCCAGCGCGATTCTGTGAACACTTTAGCATTCCGAGTTCACACTCACCCGACGCTTTCGGAAGTGTTGGATGAGGCGTTTAAACGGGCGGCTGGAGCGGGTAGTCATTAATTTGTAGGGGCTGTTTTCTTGTTTTATCTCCCCGACTTGTTGAATAAGTCGGGGATTTCGGTATTCTGTTTTAGGGCGGTGGTAGAGCAAGTTAAAGGAGATAAAAGTGCTCGCAATTGCATCTTTTAGCATTCTCCAGAACAGGCAAGATGCCTGTTCCACAAAGAGTAAGTTTTTTGTGGGTGGGCATCCGGCGCGCCCGTCAAAGGCTTATGGAGATGGGAACCGTAGAGTACCATTTGGGTGAGGCGATCGCCGTAGAGTTACTCGAAGTGCGATCGAAGTTGCATCAGTATGTTTTTAAGTTTATCGTTAATGCTCATATTTGTTATAAATGATGGGAGGGCGATCGCACTTTAGGCAGAATGCTCAAAATATGGCTAAATCTTAGCAACAACAAAAGGAGATTCGATATCAATCAGCCAGTTTTCATCAATCACTTTGAAGTTGGCATCTAAAATCAGAGTCACTTCGCCAATTTCATCATCGCCATCGCTAACCAAGTTATTTTCGCTATCAGATAAATCGGCTTTGAGTAAAAATTTAAGCTTAATCCAGTGAGAAGTGGGATGGTTGTTGATGATATTTGTGCCGATCGATCGCCCGATCAACTCAGCACAGATTGGATGAATGAAAGCTATCTCTTCATAAAACTTATTACTATCCCAATAACCGCGTATTTTGTAATTACAGGATTCTAAATGTTGGGTTGCGAGGAGACTTATATGAATAGGTTCTAAGATTTTAGCAAGTTCATCCCAATTATTGGGTAGAGATTCCATTGGGTTGTGTGCGATCGGGATTCTTTGATTATACCAAAGAGCAATCGCACTTCAATCCCTTTTAGCTCTTTTCAGCATTTCGTTTTCCATAAATTCTCTGATTGTGAGGCTGGGACGACCAGGTTACATGACTTGCCTATAATTTAATCTCTCTTGCCTTTCGGCTTTATTTATGGAATCATTTTCTGTCCACAATGGTTCTGGCTGTAAGTCGGGAATCTTATCAAACCGCCTAAAAACTGATTCGTCACCTGTAATTTCATAAATTATTTTAGCTATCACTTTGCAGCAACTTTCAGGATAAAGAAATACCTGTCTTTCGCTAAAACGAATTACATACCAGTCACGCTTTTGAAAAAAGTAGTTACGGTTATCGTCTTGACCTATACAATGAGTTGGTATCAACGGATAATTCCTAGGATATTGGCGTGGGGTGTATGGTTCATCTATTTCAATATCTATTGAAAACCAGTTGTTTTCAGGATCAACATAGGCAAAATCTGGTGTGTAAGACACTACCATTTTTAAGATGAATATTTTATCATCACCAAAATAGTTTCTGAGCAGGTTAGGAAATCGACAATTATCAGGGAATTCTGTGAATCCTCTTCTGTCTTCTGCTGGTTCTATGTCAAACTTTTGGGGTTTAAGTGATGAAAATTCTTTTTTGCAAGATTCCATCCTCCAATCACTGACTTTTTGGGGATTTCGTAAGTTTTCAACTTCCTGTTGGTAGATTCTTTCTAAGTCTTGCTTTTGACGTTCCCCTTCAGCAAGCAACTTCTTATGTTTAATTTTTTCTTGATGTATGGATTGTTCCCAGTCTTTAATAATTTTAGGATAACTCTTTCGTTTTTCCTGGTAAGCTGCTAGTTCTTCCCGATATTGGCTAAGTCTGATAGGATAGCTTTCAACCTGGGTATAACCAAACCCAAACACTCCTAATGTTAACATTATAAAAAAAGTCCATCCGGCTCCCATGCTATTACTAGCACTACCAACTAAGGCACTGATTATAGATACTCCTAGTTCAGAAAGAAATAATGGAATTAATTTTATCCTGACAGGAGGTGATTCAATAAAAACTTCTGGTTCTTCTGGCTTAGGTAGTAGTTGAAGTATTGGCGGAGGAAAAACTTTAGGTGGTTCTGGTACTGGAGGTAAGCTTGCCAAAGCTTTCTCAATAGAAAGTGGATACAAAATCACTGGGTAAGTATTCATAAATGTTAGAAATTTAACTAAATTAGAGCGATAGCAATCATCTGTATAAAGATTATTTTTGTTGAAATAATCTGTATCCCAGTCGAATAAGGTAGGCTAATATCGAGAATAAGCCAGCTTTTAAGGACATATAAACGTTCAATTAAGTATTAAAAGTGATGGTTATTCTTGATTGCTATCATTTGTAGGGTTTTTACCTTTAACTTTAGAACAATAGAAGATCCAGCCACCACTACTAGCGATAGCTAGAAACATAAATAGCACATCTAACTTTTCTATTAAATTGTCGTTTTGCTCGTAAGCATACATTTGAGCATTTATATTGTTTGCCCATTGCTGCCGATTTGACTCAAGCTGTCGCTGGTAAATCATATCTTTTTCCAAAGAATGATCGAACGGGTTGTACCCTGATGGGGGACGCAACTGCTCCTGAGAATTGAAGTTTATAGGAGGAAGGTTTAGCTGCGCCCTAACATATCCTCTGATGTTAATAACGAGAAAAACAATAGTAATTACTCCCGAAATTACTTTGATTTTAGGGGTGGTTGTTTTTTTTACCATGTTAGCTTTTTACTTCTATTTTCTAAGGAGAAACTTCTCCAAACCTTGACTGTAAATGAAAAATAATTAGAACTAATAGCGAAGGTTTAAGTAGACAGGATTTACCGCCTTAGCTATTACTACCTATTGACAACCCTATAGGTGTTGCTTATGGTTTTTTAAGAGCAGCGCTTATAATACCTCCTACTATTCCTATTCCCATCAAGAATAACCCGCTATTTTGACGTTCTTGATTATTATTAGCTGTTATATATTGACCCGCACCCTTGCCACCAATTCGATTCCAGCCAGCTTTCGATGGCTTGACGTTACACAACAACACCATACCAATCGTTACTGGTAGGCAAAGCCCCAAAATTAATAGCCTTACTTTCATGTTATTTATGTTGAAATAAACTTAATGAATGCCTAATTTAAATATTATTTAAACGTAACTTTTCCGTTTTGTACAGTCGGGAAAAGTCGGAACAAGTAGGGAATTTTAATTTTCTTTTAGCTTATTAAGTCGGATAAAGCCGGATAAAGTAGGTCAGGCTAGAAAAAGTCGGATAAAGTAGGACATAATAGGTAAAACTCCTACACCACCGACCTATGGACGTTCAAGAAATATTAAAAATTGCAGACGACCTAGTTTTTGTCAATACGGGAAAACACTTAGACAATCTGCAAGAGGTGATACTGCGGGGAACTTTACAAGGTCAGAAATACTCAAAAATAGCAGATCAATTTCACTGTAGTGAAGGTCACATTAAAGATATTGCCTCTGAATTATGGAAGCTACTATCAGAAGTATTAGGCGAAGAAGTCAATAAATCCAATTTTAGAGTCAGATTGGAGCAAGTAAAATTCTCAAATGTGTGGAACTTCAATAAAAAAGATTTTGTACACATTGGTAACGTCAACTTCTGTGAAAATAATTCACATTCCCCAAAATTACCCAACTCACCAATTGATGAAGAACCTCTAAACAAAGGCAACACTGAACCAAACTTGCGTCAATTCTTAGCTGAAATGCCTAAGTCTGGCATTTTCTACGATCGCACATCCGAACTCACCACCCTCAAACAGTGGATTTTACACGAAAACTGTCGCCTACTCGCCATACACGGCATAGTCGGCATTGGCAAAACCGCGATCGCCGCCCAACTTGTCCAACAAATCAAACATGAATTTGATTTCATCATCTGGCGAAGTCTCGCCACATCTCCACCCCTGTCAATACTTCAAACAAATATAATTCAATTCTTTAGTAGGGGCGGTGCCCCCGTGCCCGCCCCAAATGCCGACGGCGTGGTTGTCCCAGAGAATGGGGCAACCACGGGGGGTTTGCCCCTACTGGACTACTTGCAAAAATACCGCTGTCTGCTGATACTCGATGACGTACAAATGGTAAATAGCAGCGGACAACTCGCTGGCAATTATAAACCTGGATATGAAGATTACGGCACACTCTTCAGACAGGTAGGAGAATTATCTCACAATAGTTGTTTAATCCTGATAGGTTCCGAAAAACCCAGAGAAATCGCCGCATTAGAAGGCAAAAACCAGCCGATTCGCTCATTACAACTGAATGGTTTAGGTGCAGCAGCGGGGGAAATTATTAGAGAAAAAGGTTTAACTGAAGATGCCAAATTGTCTGAACTAATTGAACAATACAGAGGCAATCCCTTGTGGTTAAAAATAGTTGCTACAATGATTCAAGATTTGTTTAACGGCAGCCTATCGGAATTTTTGTCGGATGATACACTATTTTTAGGTGATTTAGAATCTTTACTGCATCAGCCATTTAATCGCTTATCCGAGTCGGAGAAACAGGTAATGTCATGGCTAGCGAGTGAAACCGCGCCAGTTTCAATCGCAAAAGTGCCAGAGAATCTGCAATTATCTCGATCGCAATTTTTGAAAGTGATGCAATCCTTGGGACGGCGTTCATTAATTGAAAAAATCCCGGAGGGCGATCGCACATTTTTCACCCTTTGCCCGATACTAAAAGAGTATGTCAAAACTAACTATTCCCGCCCCAACATAGAAAAAGAGGCCCGATCGCCCTTATAATATCCTTAGTATTGGGAAGCCAAAAACCATGTCACTCACACAAACCCAAGTAACCTATACTGAAGCTCAAGCCAATCTAGCTGAACTGTGCGAACAAGTCATCAGCGATCGCGATGCCATCATCATCACCCGCTCTGACGGCGAAAACGTAGCCTTAATTGCCGCTGACGAGTTGGCAAGCTTATTGGAGACAGTATACCTACTGCGCTCGCCCAAAAACGCCGATCGCTTGTTAAGTGCCCTGAAACACGCAAAAGATAGAACAGTCAAACCTCAGACTGTCAGCGAATTATTTTGAACTTAGAAATGTGCGATCGACCTTTTGGTAAAATTTGGGAATGCGCGATCGACCTTTGTTTATTGAATTGGCTTTTCAGTCCTCTTTTAGAGGACTTTAGCTATGAGACGGGGGTTTTCAACCCCCGGCGGACTTGCGGGTTAGCGAAGGGATTTTAGCCGCAAAATGTGCGATTCCCTACAGGATAGCTACGCTTCACGCACTTTATCAACAATTTTTTATAATGGAATCCAATCCAATTTATCAATCCATTCTTCAGCTTCCGAAGTCTCCCAAACTATCACAATTTCTTCTGCCCATCTGCCTAAACTTGCACTTGGACGCACCCAAAACAGTCCCCAAATTTGTCCTCCCGTCGCCCAATATTCCTCCAAATGTCCGGGAATACTTTTGCGGTTATCCGTTACCAATAACCTTTGCGATGATTCCAAATAGCTGATGATTTCTGGATCGAGGGTTCCTAATGGCGGTGCATTGGCGTCGCCCACTCGCAAAATATCTATCTCCGGCTGGAGTTTTAAAACAGCACTTTTAAGCTTAGGCGGCAAATTTTCATCGAGTAAAAAACGAATTTTCACTTGAGTAGAAGTAACTCCTGTTCTCGCTGTGCTTTGATTGCTCTTACACGCTTTACTACATCAGAAGGTTCCTTAGCCAACCATTCCTGATAGCGTTCTTCCCGCCACTTCGCCAGCCGCAACATATAAGCATCCATCTGCCTCCGATTTTGCAGATAATAAGTTAGCGTCGCGTAAATTTTCTCTAAATTCAAACTTGGTAATTCTTCCAGAATTTGGTCGGGCGAATATCCATCCAAGTAATATTTAATTACATCGTCAATGCCGATCCGATGTCCTTTGATGCGGATGTCATCGGGGTCGAGAAATTCAAAATAGTCTTCTAATTGCATCGGTTTATCTCCGAATACTTAGTTAATCGCATTTTATCATAAATTGAAAAGGGCGATCGACCTTATATAATAGAAACTTGTTACGATCGCCCTTTATCCCCCTATCATGCTTCAAATCCGCCGTCGTCCCCCCAGCACATCCGTCTCCGTACTCTACCTCAGCTACCAAATCGCCGTACCCGACGCCGAACCCCAGCACATCCTCGAAGAAATCGTCTGGGAAAAAGAAGCTGAAGTCGCCCAAAAACGCGATCGCACCCCATTAGCCGATCTTCACAAAAAACTCCCGTTTGCACCGCCCATCCGCGACTTTCTTGCCGCCCTTAAAAACGGCAAAACCACACCCGCTATCATTGCCGAAGTTAAAAAAGCTTCTCCCAGCAAAGGCGTAATTCGCGAAGATTTCGACCCGGTGGCGATCGCCCTAGCTTACCAACAAAACGGCGCTAGTTGCATCTCCGTACTCACCGATGAAAAGTTCTTTCAAGGCAGCTTCGACAACCTCGCTAAAATCCGTGCCGCCGTCGATTTACCCTTACTTTGCAAAGAGTTTATTATCTATCCCTACCAAATCTATCTCGCCCGGATTCACGGCGCGGATGCTGTATTGTTAATCGCAGCCATTCTGTCTGACAAAGACTTACAATATTTCGTGAAAATTGTCAAGACTTTGGGCATGACAGCTTTAATAGAAGTTCACACTCTCGAAGAACTCGATCGAGTATTAACCCTAGAAGGCGTTACCCTGATCGGTATCAACAACCGCAACCTAGCAGACTTTTCCGTCAGCCTAGAAACTACGGGTCAACTATTAGCCTCCCGCCAAACCGAAATCCAAGCAAAAGGCATCCTCATCGTCAGCGAGTCAGGAATCCACACTCCCGACGACCTAACTCAAGTTGCCAGCGCCGGAGCCGAAGCCGTCCTCATCGGCGAATCTCTGGTCAAGCAGCCCGATCCAGGCGCAGCTTTAGCCTCCCTTGCCGATCGCCCTCCCAGCCTCTGAAAGGCGAGACCGCTTGACAAAGCACCCTTAATTCTGATAAAAAATGATTAAGTAGGTAAATAATGAGAATTTCTAGCCTGCATCGACTCAAGCGCTACTGTAAAAAAGAAATAGCACTGAAAGCTATATTGCATAGAAATATTTTGCCAGAAAGCAATTAAATCTATTCTGTAAGCCTGTCGATCGCAAGATTTAGCGTGTCCAACGCCCCCAGCCCCGAATATTCGATCGGCAAAGCAGGGGTTATTGGACGGTTAGAAAACAAATAAAAAATCGGGCATCTAATGTTCACCGTGATGCCTCATGCAATGGCAATGGGGTATCGGTTCGCTGAGGTATGTTAGCTTTCATGGAGCCAATCCCCCTTCCTTCGTACATTCATTATGAATTGCTACTCCAATTGTTAGAGCGCAAAACGATGTTTGCTGTCAGTCCACAATCGCCGCAGCAGCAACAAGTTCACCAACTTATTATTACACTGCGTAAAGCCCTTGCCATTCAAAAGCAATTAGAACAAAGCTGCGAGCGATCGAACTTAGCGGTAGAACATCGCTGGGCTCTAAATGAAATTAACCACAAGGGAGTTAAAAGTTAAAAAACTTAGAGTATCGACGCGACGTATCGTATCGTATTTGATTTATTCTATATAACTCCCACAGGAAAACTTAGGACAATATCATGGACAACAAATTAATGCTGATGATTCCCGGCCCGACGCCGGTGCCTGAAGCGGCCTTGTTAGCGATGGCAAAACACCCGATGGGCCACCGCAGCAAGGAATTTGACGGGATTTTTGCAGAATGTACCGAAAACCTCAAATGGCTGCACCAAACTAAAAGTGACGTGCTGAGTTTAACGGTTTCTGGTACCGGCGCGATGGAAGCTGGGATAATTAATTTCTTGAGTGCGGGCGATCGAGTTTTAGTCGGCACCAACGGCAAATTTGGTGAACGCTGGGCTGAAGTCGCCGAAGCTTACGGTTTAAACGCCGAAATTATTAAAGCCGAGTGGGGCCAACCTTTAGACCCCGAAAACTTCCGCGAAAAACTCGAAGCAGATACAGAGAAGCAAATCAAAGCTGTCATCATCACCCACTCGGAAACCTCCACCGGCGTCCTCAACGACCTCGAAACCATCAACCGCCACGTTAAAGCCCACGGTGAAGCTTTAATTATGGTCGATGCTGTTACTAGCTTAGGCGCAGTCAATATTCCGATGGACGCTTGGGGAATCGATGTCATTGCTTCGGGTTCTCAGAAAGCTTACATGATTCCTCCAGGTTTGGGTTTTGTGGCAGTCAGTCCCAAAGCTTGGGAAGCTTACAAAACTGCGAAACTGCCCCGCTATTATTTGGATTTGGGCAAATATAGCAAAGACGCTGCCAAAAATACCACTCCTTTTACTCCCCCTGTCAATATGTTTTTTGCCCTGCAAGCATCGCTGCAGATGATGAAAACAGAAGGGTTGGAAAATGTTTTCGCGCGGCACAAACGGTTGATGACAACTACTCGCGCTGCTGTAAAAGCTTTAGGTTTGCCGTTGTTTGCTGCTGACGATGCCGCCAGCCCTGCGATTACTTCGGTTATGCCGCCAGCATCCGTAGATGCTCAAAAAGTGCGGACTTTGATGAGAAAGAGATTTGACATTGCTCTCGCCGACGGACAAGACCATTTGAAAGGTAAAATCTTCCGAATCGGTCATTTGGGCTTTGTGTGCGATCGCGATATTCTAGCAGCAATTTCCTCTTTAGAAGTCGTGTTGCGAGAATTGGGTCATGAAGGCTACACTCCTGGTGCCGGCGTTGCCGCTGCTGCCAAATTCTTGGCTGAATCCTAATCTTAGTTGTTAAAGGATTTTGGATTTTGGATTATTTATATCTAAAATCTAAAATCCTTTTAATATGCTTCGGATAACCAATCAAAGATTTTATCCAACTGTTCGAGAGTGACTAAACCGTATTGCCACAGAACCATCGGCAAGGAATTCGGGTCTTTATCACGCTGCCGCTGTTTGTTATCGCCGACACGTTCGGCGACAGCAATTGACGCGGGCGAAATTGCCAAATCTTCTTGTAAAAATCGAATTAATCTAGTGTATGTAGCGGGTGCCATGTGATTTCACCTCTAAGTATAGGACACCATTTTCTGATGTGAACCTGATGTTTTTGATGAGTAATAAGCCAGTTTTAAATTTGTCTTGTTACCGTCGATAGCTTTTAAAACGCTATTTGCGGTTGAACTGCCAAACGTAATGCTGAGTGCGAGCGCACAAGCTAACCTTTCCCAAAAAGTGAAAGGTTTTGCAATTTTGCTGATGTCGGCCCGATCGAGTTGCGATCGCGATCGAACCTAAGCTGAATACCTCGGCATCTTTGCAGCGCGAATCAGAATAAATTCTGCTACCTAAAACTACTAAACCAGGTTCAGAGTTTAACTTCATCTGCCGAAATGCAGAATCCGCAAATCTACTTCGGCAAAATTAGTTAGATATTTCGCTCAAACCCGAAACTGCTACCAGAAGTTAAGTTTGCCAATTACCGCCAATTAACTTGGCTTGTAGCATATTACTTTAGATAGGTTTAGTAGATTTAGCTCGATCGCCAGAACTTCCAAAGAATTTCTTTTCGTGTTGCTACACCTTGAGGCTGAGTATCGTCTCTCAGGATTGGTAACGAGTCGCTGACTCGTCTCATACCTGCGACCAAGAATCTCCAGCTTCCGGAAACAAGCTCAAGTCCTGACTGACTGAGATCGACATCGTAGCAAATCTTTGGGTGTTTGTACTGAATCTTACATTAATATCTTAACAAATTTAATCAATTTTTGTAAAGTTTCTAAATTTTCGTCGGTATTCCGCAGGTAGGGGGAGCTCTGGGCGATGCAAACCGGGGGATTTTGTCTGTCTCCAGGTTTTACTTACTGAAACAGTCCGAAGTTTTACTGGAAAAACTCGATTTCAATACGATCGCCCTTTTTGACACCGAGTTCAGCAGCCCGCCCGCCCCGGAGTTCAATAACTTGATCGACAGCAGTATCGGGCCCATAGGTAGGACAAGGATCTTCAGTACAAGGAGGTGCAGAAACTTCGATCGCCTCAACCACCCCATCCCGGACAAAAATCATATCCAGAGAAATCTTGCAATTTTTCATCCAAAAATTGACCCGCCGCGCCGGTTTAAACTCAAACAGCATTCCTCTGTCATCCGGCAAAGAAGTTCTGTACATTAAACCCATAGCCTGCTGTTCCGGTGTTTTCGCCACTTCGAGTTCGATTGGGCGATCGCCTATCCGAGCTCTAGCAGAAACAGGCAGCACTTGACCCGATGTTGTCGCCGTAGGAGACTCAGCCGCCAAAATACCAGTAGCACCAGCATTCGCGATCGGTAAAGTCGGCGAACATCCCAGCAAAAATATAGTTACTCCAATACCGAGCAAATTAGTTAAATAACTCATAATGATTTTAGATTTTAGATTTTAGATTGGCAATTGGCAATTATTGACTGTTGACTGTTGACTGTTGACTGCGTTGAGTGATGACAACTGACAACTGACAACTGTCAACTGACAACTGTCAACAGACTGCTTCAAGCTTCCCGCATCACATAGCCAACACCGCGCACCGTCTGAATCAAGCGCTTTTCACCCTCATCTTCAATCTTGAGCCGCAGATAGCGGATGTAAACCTCAATCACATTCGACTCACCCAAAAAGTCGTAACCCCAAACATTTTCCAGAATTTGTTCCCGAGTCAAAACCTCGCGGGGATGCTCCATCAAATACTTTAGCAGCTCATATTCTTTCATCGTCAGGTCGATCGCCCGTCCATTGCGTAGGGCCCGCCTAGAGGCCAAATCCAAAACTAAATCGCCAAACCTCAATTGTTCGTTGCTGCTGTTATCCGGCTGCAAATACAAGCGCACCAACTGCAAAAACTCCTCAGTGCGGTAAGGTTTGAGAAAATAATCATCCGCCCCAGCTTCCAGACAAGCTACGCGATCGTCAACTGTATCACGACCGACCAGTAGCAGCACCGGCACCCGATTGCCAATACTTCTGAGGTGAGAACACAGTGACAGCCCCGACTCAGCGCCAAGTATGCGATCGATTACAATCAAAGCTGGCTGCAATTCATGAGCTAAATGTTGGCCTGTGGCGGTATTAGAAGCCACTACCGGTTCGTAGCCGGAGGATTTTAAGTCGAGACTCAAGTGTCCGGCGAGAACTTCGTCTGTTTCAACTAGCAGGACACAGGGATTGCGATCGAGAGTAATTGCAGCCATTGAATTGACCGATGTAGATCATAACTGTTCTAGCACGTCTTCAGGAAGAGAGGGAGAGTGGGAGAGAGGGAGAGGGGGAGAGGGGGAGAATGGGAGAGTGGGAGAATTACCAATTACCAATTACCAATTAAACTATTTGGCATTTAAATTGAAGCTCGATCGCCCCGGGTTCTCCTGCCCGCGCCACAATAGTTTAAGTAAAAAGTAGCTTACAAATTAAATGCGCTACAGCTTACCAATTACCAAATTGAATAATTTATGACCATCATCGTATTCGGTAGTATCAACATCGACCTAGCAGCAAAAACTCCCCGGTTGCCACAGCCAGGGGAAACTATCATCGGTAGCAATTTTTTCACGGCCGGTGGCGGCAAAGGAGCAAATCAAGCCGTCGCCGCCGCCCGTCTCGGCACTTCCACCCACATTATCGGTCGCGTCGGCAACGATAAATTTGCTGAAGAATTATTGACAAATTTACAATCTTATGGTTTAAGTACAGACAATGTATTAATAGACCAAAACACTCATTCAGGAGTGGCAATTATCGCGGTAGACGAGACAGGTCAAAATAATATTATTGTGATTCCGGGCGCGAACAATAATGTCGGTGAAGCAGATATAGAACGTCTCAAAAAACTCTTAACAGCAGCTACATCTTTGCTGTTACAGTTAGAAATTCCCCTGGAAGTTGTCCAAAAAGCTGCGAAAGCTGCTCGTCAAGCGGGGGTGCGAGTTATTCTCGATCCAGCACCGGCGAGGGCGGATTTGCCACGGGAACTTTATCCGCTAATTGATATTATCACGCCGAATGAAGTGGAAGCCAGCCAGTTAGTCGGTTTTCGGGTGAATGACACGGAAACAGCGATTGTAGCTGCCAAACACTTGCAGGAGCGTGGCGTCAAGAATGTTATTGTCAAATTGGGCGATCGCGGGGCTGTTGCGGTTACTGCCGATGAAACGTTTTTTGTACCGGCTTTTGCTGTGGAGGCGATCGACACTGTGGCTGCTGGCGATGCTTTTAACGGCGGGTTAGCCTCTGCATTAGATGCCGGTCTGTCCTTGTCAGAGGCGGTGCGGTGGGGCGCAGCAGCGGGCGCTCTGTGCACAACTAAAGTGGGTGCTCAAGGTGCTATGTGCGATCGGGCAACCTTTGATAAATTTTTGCATAATTGAGTGATTGGATAAATCTTTGATAGAGCCGGTTAACCGCTGATTTCAAGCAGATAAACACAGATGAACGCAGATAATTTCAAGAGATGAAAGTGAACGACCATAATCGGTCTATTTTATGTAAAAAAAATCAAAATCATGTGGGGTGGGCTTTGAGCATCACCCCCAATATGCAAGAATTTAAATGCGTAACAGCTTACCCTAATTCGGCCGCTGAATAATTGTTTCAACTACCCGCCGCTTGACTTTTGGATCGATACCAATCAGCCGCACGTATTCGCCGCCGTGTTCCGCCAAACAAGTTTCTAAAGATGCAACCACATCTTTTTCCTGTGCAGTTTGAATCGTCGCGCAACTTTGCCAAGAACCAGTTTTAAATCGGCGATTATCTGCATATTCCATGCCAATTTTGCAGCCTCTTGCTAATAACTGCTTTACTTGTTCCAATACCTCGGAACTCAGCCGCGCCGCATGACCGTTACCCGCTTCAGAACTTGGCTCAACGTAAGCCTTATAATATTTAGATGACGGGTCGTTTAATTCACTTTGCGTTGGCGCGGCAGCAGGGGCATTGGGGGTTCCTTGAACGTGAAACAGCCGCGATTGGTTGTATTCATCTACTAAGCGCATTTCCTTAATCCGCTTTTGTTGGCCCACCATCAAACTGCCCATTTCTAATAAATGAGCGAGACTGAAATTGGGGTTATGGAAATCTGGCGCTGCTTCCAAAGTGTTTACCAAACGCTTGGAAACTCGCTCGATTCCTACTTTGTGAATGAATTCGCGGATTTGTTCGTCATAAATGCGCGATCGCAAAGCACTAAAAAAGTCGATCGCCTGATCGGCAAAATTATCCACTAACGCGACAATATCGGTTTTTGACAATTTGTCAGACTCAAAAATTCCCCCAACAATGCCAATTTTATCATCCCGGCTCGGTTCCCAATAAAACTTCTCCATCCGCCCGTCGCGAATCAGCGGCGCGTACAGCGTAGAAAAATCATTTCCGGTGACAATAATCGGCACTCGGTGCAGCGGCGTACTGTCATAACTTCCCGGTAACTGCACATTAGTTGGATTATCAGCAATATTCATCAGAGTCGCATTGACCATCTGAGTATTGACAGTATATTGAGTAGTAGTATCGAACCTGCCAGCACCGGCATCCAAATCGTTAATAAAGATGGCGCACATCTCGCCCCGCACCCTAATTTGCTCCGCAGCTTCCCGGTAGCGCAAGCGAATTAAACGCGCCGGATCTCCCGCATCCGGGCTTTCTAATTCCCCACCAGATATCATCACCGGTTCAAAGCCCATCCGCCGAAAAACCAGTTCGGTTTGAAAAGTTTTGCCTTCTCCTTTGCGGCCGTGAATTCCTAAAATTAGGGGGACTCTTACTCCGGGCAAATTTAAAAAGTTTTTAGTGACGTGCACCGCAACTTTATCGAGAAAGTTAGGAGAAATGTAATAACTCATCAGTAGATTTGTGAGGGATTAATTGTTGTTACTGTTATGATTTTATGACAAAACTAACAGCCTGCACCGCTAACCTGGATTTTTACCGTACAATCGAGGTCTACATATTATGTGTTAAGGAGCGATTCGTGAGTCCAGAAACCTTATTAAAAGAACCAAGCGTGCAAGCCGAAGCCAGTCTCTTCAGTTCTGAGAGCTTCGACAGCTATGTAATGACGACTTACGGGCGTTTTGCGATCGCCCTAGAACGGGGCCTCGGCTGCCGCGTTTGGGATACCGAGGGCCGCGAATATCTCGATTTTGTGGCCGGTATTGCTACCTGCACTCTGGGACACGCCCACCCGGCAATGGTTGCAGCGGTAACTAAGCAAATTCAGACCCTGCACCACGTTTCTAACCTTTATTACATCCCCGTACAGGGGGAGCTGGCGAAGTGGCTTGTAGACCATTCTTGCGCTGACAGAGCCTTCTTTTGCAACTCCGGCGCGGAAGCTAATGAAGCGGCAATTAAACTCGCTCGCAAGTACGCCCACGAAAAGTTAAATATCTCGAATCCGACAATCATTACCGCCGTTGCGAGTTTCCACGGGCGGACTTTGGCGACAATTACGGCCACGGGACAGCCTAAATACCAGAAGGGTTTTAGCCCTTTGGTGCCGGGATTTCACTATGTGCCATACAACGATATTAGTGCGATCGAAACGGCGATCGAGCAACTCGACAAAGACGAACGCCAAGTAGCTGCAATTATGCTGGAAGCGCTGCAAGGCGAAGGCGGAGTTCGCCCCGGAGATATCGCCTACTTCCAGCGCATTCGGGAAATTTGCGACGAAAAAGGCATTTTGCTGATTCTCGACGAAGTGCAAGTCGGGATGGGACGCAGCGGCAAATACTGGGGCTATGAAAACCTCGGCATTGAACCGGATATCTTTACGTCTGCCAAAGGGTTAGGTGGCGGTATCCCGATCGGCGCTATGCTGTGCAAATCTTCCTGCGATGTATTTGAACCGGGAAGCCACGCCAGCACTTTCGGCGGCAATCCTTTTGCTTGCGCTGTTGCTTTGTGTGTGTGCCAAACTTTAGAACGGGAAAACCTTCTGGAAAACGTGCAGCAGCGCGGGGAACAGTTGAAAGCAGGGCTCAACAAGTTGGCGGCCGCATATCCGCATTTAATTGCTGAGGTGCGCGGCTGGGGTTTGATTGTCGGGATGGAATTGCAAGCTGACATCGAACTTACATCCGCTGATATCGTCAAATCTGCCATCGCTGCAGGAGTTTTGTTGGTTCCTGCAGGGCCGAAAGTGCTGAGATTTGTCCCGCCACTGATTGTCACTGCCGCTGAAGTCGATCGAGCTCTGCTGGCAGTGGAGTCTGCCTTGCGTTCTCAAGCGGTACAGTAAAATCTACGGAGTTGATTTTTGTTAGCTGTAGTGCTGAAGCTCGCGCAATATCCTAGATAACTCACTTATATCATGTCCGATCGATTGACCATAATATCCCGGCCGGGCGGGTTTTTGAGATTGTCAATTATTGGCAGATATTGTTGGTGAACCCGCCCCTACCTGATGAATGGTAATCGACCGGATAGGATTTTACTCCCGGACACACTCTTCCTCAGAAACCGGGTTTCTTTCGAGATTTCTCGTTACCAAACCCCATAGTTTCCCAGAAACCGGGTTTCTTAGCCTAAGTCCGATCGGGGTAAAAGTAAACCCGTCCCGCTGCAAGTCTGTCGGGGCGGGTTTGTCAATTTTAGAAAGGCCTGTGAAACCCGCCCCCACAGGGTGACAGCGCCTTTAACCGCGATTTTACTCAAGAGCCACGCGCAAAATCATACTATTAGCGATCGTAGGTGCTAGTTTCGCTATCTGCGTATCTGTTGGGACTGGTGAATCCTGGTTTAACTATTTCGCCCCCTTCCCACTAAACCGAGTACCGTTATAGTGGGAAGGGCAGGTGAGGGCGATTGCATCCTCAAGTAATTTTGCTTATCGCTTTCTAGAGATAAAATATGTAATCTTCGTCACAAAATTTTTTCGTAATGCTTTGATAATCAACTGTATATTGTGAGAGAATAGAAGAACCAAGGAGGTGATGTTGATTGCTATACAAGGCTATCCAAGTTCGTTTGTATCCTACCCAAAATAAACAAATACAAGTAGCTTCAACTTTTGGGGGTGCGCGTTGGTGGTCTAATTATGCTCTAAATAAATCAATTGAAGTTTATAAAAAAACTGGTAAAGCACGTGGCTGCTCCGGGTTCAACACACTTTTACTGACTCTCAATAAAATCGAGGAAAGTGGAGGGTTAGGTGAGTTATACAGCCAATTTTTGCAATTTACTACGCTCAATTTAACCACTGCCTACAAATTTTTTTTTGATAGATTGGCTGGCTTTTATAAGTTCCCATCTCAAGAGAAAAAACAGTCATTTCAGTATCCTCAAACCGTCACATTGGTAGCGGATACTAGAATTTTCCGGTATAGCGAAATAACTAAGCCCCAAATAAATAGATATAGATTAAGTGAGGGTAAAATTCCTAATTCAATTATTAGTAAAAAATATTCAGGGAAATATCTGGCATCTATACTGACTGAAATTCAAGCTGAGAACCAGACAACAAAAAAAGGTAGGATTGCGGGCATTGATTTAGGATTGAAATACTTTGCTATTGTCCCCGATGATGAAAAAAAATCTAAATATGACTTTAATGCTAAGCATTTGGCAAAGCAGGAGAAGAACTTGAAGCGCCAGCAGAAAAGAAGTAATTCTGAATACAAATATAGAAAAGCTGTGACCAAGGTATGCGAACGGTTGAGGAATTCGTGGCAAGATTTTCTACATAAACTTAGTTATAAGTGGGTCAGCGATCGCCTCGCGGTCATAGTAGAAAAATTTCATTTCTGGGACATGATTCGCAATTCCAATTGGGCGAAAGCAATATCAGATGAGGTTTGGGAAACTTTTACCAACTTCTTAGCCTACAAGTGGGAACGCAAAAGCGGAAACTTAGTCGAGATTGATAGAGGGGTTTCCAGTTCCAAACTTTGTTCTAATTGTTTCGATCAAATGACCGAGATGCCATTAGATATGAGGGAATGGACTTGTCCTCACTGTGCTACCGATCGCGATCGGGAGGGGAACGCAGCGATAAAGATGAAAGCAGAAGGTATCAAAATACTAAAGGCGGAAGGTTCAGCCGTTTCGGCTTTAGGAGGCGAGGTAAGACCAAAGCTGGGACGAAAGTCTCCGCTAAGGCACTCGCCTATGAGTACAGAAGCCCCTACTATATTCGGTACTACGATTTAGGGGTGGGTAGTTCACTTGGTTGCAGGGAAGCAGCGCTCCTATGGTTAATAGTTTGGCGGAATGCACGATGGACGAACAGCGTCGCAAAACTGATGTTAATATGCTCCAAGCGCTGCTGGAAAATCCTGGGGACTCAGGAATAGATTTGATTTTGAGGACGAACCCAAAGTCGATCGACTTTGGGTTCGTGCAAACGCTTTATTTGGAAGAAGTGGCACTGACGCGAGAAAGCTTGCTGAAAGCTGCAAAATTTTTCCAAAGGGCGATCGCACCCTTAGAATCTGCAAAAGGGAATTATAAATTGCCCGCAACCGGGGCAGCCTATCTGGCTTTTTTAGCAGAAGTATTGCAGGCAGTGGCGCGCGGCGCTGATTCGCAGCACCTGTACTCGCTGCTGAGAAACAATTTAGACAAACTCGACCAGAATTTCGCACAACTGCTGCGCCACTGGGCAAATTTGGTGTTTTCTGCAGCCACAGAATCGGAGACTAGGCGCATTGCAGCGTTAATCGGCAATCTGAGCAACAAAATTGGGCGGTTTCCCCTCGGCAGCAAGGCTCATAACTTGGAAATCGAAATTGCCGGTTACGAAACAGTTGCCAAGGTGTTTACCCGCAAAGACTTTCCCCAAGAATGGGCGGTGATGCAAAACAATCTGGGCAACGCTTATAGCGATCGTCCCAAAGGTGATAAGGCTCAAAATATCGAACAGGCGATCGCTTGCTTTGAAAATGCCCTACAAGTACGCACTCCCGAACAGTACCCGGAACAGTGGGCGACGCTGCAAAACAATCTGGGCAACGCTTACAGCGAGCGTCTCAGGGGAGATCCTGCAGACAATCTAGAACAGGCGATCGCTTGCTATCAAAACGCGCTGCAAGTTCGCAGCCGCGAGGCTTTCGGGGAAGAGTGGGCGAGCACTCAAAACAATCTCGGCCGTGCTTACAGCCGCCGACTGCGGGGCAACCGAGCCCAAAATCTGGAACTGGCAGTCGCTTGCTACCAGAATGCTTTGCAAGTCTACAACCGCAAGGTGTTTCCCCGGCGTTGGGCTACAACTCAAAATAATTTGGCAAATGCTTACTGCGAGTTGCTGCGGGGCAACCGCGCTGAAAATCTCGAATACGCGGTTACGTGCTATCAGAGAGCTTTGCAGGTGCGGACTCGGGAAGCTTTTCCGCAGCAGTGGGCGACGACTCAAAGGAATTTGGGCCGGGTGTTTGTCGATCGCATCAAAGGCGATCCGGTGGAAAATTTGGAAATGGCGATCGCCTGCTATCAAAATGCTTTACAAGTCTACACCCGCATCAAATTTCCCGAAGTCTGGGCTTCGATCCAAACTTACCTCGGTAGGATATACAGTCGGCGGGTGAAAGGGGAAAAAGCCGAAAATATGGAAATGGCGATCGCCTGCTATCAAAATGCTTTGCTATTTTGCAACCGCCAAAAAACTCCCGAACGCTGGGCAATGCTGTGTGCCTACCTCGGCCGCGCTTTCTGCGAACACCTGAAAGGGGAAAAAAACCGCAATCTCAAAAGCGCGATCGCCTGCTATCAAAATGCGGGCGAAGTCTACACCAGGCAGGCATATCCCAACCGCTGGGCAATGCTGCAAATTTATCTCGGCAGGGCTTATTCGCAACTGACAGAGACGGAAAACTTGTCGCACATGGAAAGCGCGATCGGCTGCTATCACAGTGCCTGTCAAGTCTACACTCGCGAAACCTATCCTCACCGCTGGGCTGAAATTTTATTTTATTTGGGTCAAGCTTACCGAGTTCGAGGCGACTTGCTTCGCGCTTACGGGGTTTTTACTGCTGCTGTCGATACTGTGGAATTTTTGCGTTGCGAAGTTGGGGTTGATACAGTTGATTTTGGCGATTCCCTACGGGATAGCTACGCTTCACGGACGAGTACCGCAAAAGTCAAATTAACCCGGACTTGGGCTGGGCTCTATAAATGCCTGGTGCAAGTTTGCTTGGAACTCGGCGCTAGCGAACCTGAATATTACGCTAAGGCTCTGGAATACGCCGAACGCCACAAAAATCGGAATTTGGTAGAACTGCTGGTTAAATGCCACTTGACTCCGAAAGCCGAAATTCCAGCAGCAGTGCGAAGCGAGTTGGAGTCGCTGCAACTGGAAATAGCGGGGGAACAGCGGCACCAAGAACAGGGAGAACCTGAGCCGAACACGACCTTGATTTCTGAGGGCGATAGCCAAGGTTTGAGCAGCGGTTCTCTGCTGCCGAACTCGGACTTCATGCACTTAAATCAATTGTGGAAGCAGTTTGATAGGTTGATTGCGCGGGAGGTGCAGGCAAATGACCCTTTCTTCAGCCTAGCTCACAAAGTTGAACCGATCGCTTTCGAGCAAATTCGCCAATTGTTGCCTGATGCCAATTGCGCTGCTGTGGTGTGGGCGAGTTTGGGGGAGTTGCTGGTTGCTTTTGTGGTGGTAAAGAGTGAACAATATCCCGCCGTTCACCTGTGTTCGCCGGAAAATGCTTTGGCTGCCGAAAGTTGGGGCCAGGAGTACCTCACCGCTTATTCTGAACAAAAAGGTCGCTGGATCAATCATCTCCAGACTCGCCTCAAACGCTTGGCTACGATGCTGGAAATCGATCGAGTGGTGGCGCTGATTCCCGATAATTGCGATCGGCTGATTTTTGTGCCGCACCGATTTTTGCACGCTTTGCCACTCCACGCTTTGCCTCTGGCGGGGAGAGACGGGTTTGAGGATGGTGGGGGAATTTTTAGGTCTGGGTGGAGCGATCGCAGCGGTTTTGATGTGGAAACCTACAGCCTTTCGGATTTTTCTCAAAGTTCGTCTTTTGGCGACGTTGCAGCGCCTGCTGCTTATTTGATCGATCGATTTGCCGGAGGAATTCGCTATGCTCCTAGCTGTCAGCTATTGCTGTTGAGACAAAGTGCACACGGAGCGGCTATTGGTCGGTACAAACCCGGTTTGCAGCAGCTTTTGGCAATTCCCACTTTCACCAGAGATGCGTTCTACAGCAACATTGAAATCGGCACTATTTCCCAGTATTTTGCCAGTACAGAAGTTGTGCGCCATAAGCCGGCAATTAAAGAGGCTTTTTCCCCAGAAATGTCTGCTAATAATGGGAATTTGTCCCAACAAATAGGGCAGTTGCAGCATAAAAAATGCGCTCACTTTGCTTGTTTGAGTTTGCTTAATTTGGCTTGGCCGCTGAAATCCGCCGTGTTTTTGAGGAATGATTCTCTGAGTTTGGAGGAAATTTTTAATCTGGATTTTAGGCAATATTTTTTAGTTACTTTATCGGGTTGCGAAATTGCCGCTGGCGGAGTTAGCGGTGCTGGAGGAGATTTTGTGGGTTTGTCGGCGGGTTTGTTGTATGCTGGCACGTCTAGTGTGGTTAGCAGTCTTTGGAAGGTGAACGATGTTTCTACGCTGCTGCTGACGAGCAAGTTTTATGAAAATCTGGGACGGTTTTCTCGGTTGCAGGTGGGAGATGTGGCGATCGCGCTGGGGGACGCTCAAAGGTGGCTGCGGGATTTGACTAGCGAGGAATTGGAGGTGTTGCTGGCGGATTTTCAACCTCAAATTTCGCAAATGTTCGATCGGCTTTCTCAAAGTTCTCGCCTGATTGCGGAGGCTTCTTTGCAGCAAATTCGCAACCGCAAACCCTATCCTTTTGCTAATCCTTATTATTGGGCGGCTTTTACGGCTGCTGGGGTTTAGTGATTAGTCATATCATGTCCGGTCAATTAACCATGATTCCTGTAGGGGCCCGTGAGCCAAGATATTGAATAGAAACGGGAAAATCTGTAAACCCGCCCCGGCCTTTAATCGCGGTCAATCGATCATCGGACATGATATCATTAGTGATTAGTCATTTTAAAACCCGACACTAACAACTTATTTAAAGTTATCAATGTCGGGCACAAATTCAACAAACTACCCGCAAAAGTTTAGGACTTTTTGCCGAAAACTTGTTCTTTCAATGCTTGAATTTCTTGACCTAATTGTTGCCGATTGGACGATCGCAGCAAATAGCGGTAGACAAACCACACGGTGTATCCGATACCAATTAGCTCGAATGTGGGTGCTAGCAGGGGGATGTCGTTGAGTTCGTCTATTACGCCCAAAAGCACTTTCAAAGAGACAATCGAGGCTAAAATTACACCGACAACAGTCAGGGGACTTTTGTACTGTTCGTAAAAGCTGCCGATGTAAGCGGGAAACTCGGACAAAATTGCGATAATTTGTTCTTTGATCTGCTGGGTCTGACTTGGCGGTTCTTCGGTAATTATGACTTTTGTTGTACCGCTGGAACTGTCTGCTTCATTTCCGGCAGGAATTTCGGTGATGATAACGGTTGTTTCTGGTTCGTTTGATGAAGTCATTTCTCCACTCGCAATAGTTTTTTGCTGGTTGGCTGCAGGTATTTCAACTGCTGCTGCGGCTGTTTCCACAGGCGATATTTCGACTGCTGAAACCTCGGTGCCGGCTGTTTCCACAGGCGATATTTCGACTGCTGAAGCCTCGGTGCCGGCTGTTTCCACAGGCGATATTTCGACTGCTGAAGCCTCGGTTCCGGGTGTTTCGGTAGCCGATATTTCGACTGTTTCCACAGGCGATATTTCGACTGCTGTCACCTCTGCCGCTGCTGTTTCCACAGTCGGTGTTTCGACTGCTGGCTGTTCTGTAGCAGGAGTTTCGGCGACTGTTTCTGCGTTTGGTTGTTCTGGGGTTGGAGTTTCGGCCGCCACACCAACACCAGGCAAATTCAAGTTGCTAATGGCATCAAGCAAACGGGTTTTAGCCGTTCCTCGCTGGTGAAGGATTACCCAAGATTCTATCAGGTCGGGGCCGTGCATTGCACCTGTCAGAGCGGCTCTGAGCGATCGCATAATTAGCCCTTTGTTAAGATTTTTCTCTTTACTGAGCTTTTTAGTGATTTTCTGAGCTTCCGCTGATGTCAGGGAGGAATGACTTTCCATCGCTTCTACAACTGCTTGTAAAGCCTGTGCAGCCCCTGTTTGCTGCAATTGTGCGAGTGCTTCTTCTTCGTATTCCACGGTGGTGGAGAAGAATACCTTACACATATCCACAGCATCGGTTAAGCGAACGAGACTCGGGCCGATTAAAGCAGCTATTTGTTCGAGCCAGGGGCGATCGGCCTCCAAGTCAAACTCATAACCGCCTTTCTGCCACCAATAAGGTATCAGCAAATCTGTCAATTGCGGCACTGGCATTTTGTGCAGGTATTGACTGTTTAGCCAATTGAGTTTATCCCAATCAAATTTTGCACCAGCTTTGTTGACTCGATAGAATGTAAATAATTCTGCTGCTTCCGACAGTGTAAATATTTCCTGCGTGGAATCCGGCGGAGTCCAACCGAGCAAAGTCATGTAATTAACTAAAGCTTCGGGCAGGTAGCCCATATCTTTGAAGTCAGAAATCGAGGTTACGCCGTCGCGTTTAGAAAGCTTTTGTCCTTGGGAGTTTAAAATCAGCGGCGTGTGGGCAAATTCTGGGATTGTCGCGCCCAAAGCTTCGTAGAGCAATATTTGTTTGGGAGTATTGCCGATGTGATCTTCGCCGCGGATGACGTGGGTGATGCCCATGTCGATGTCATCGACAACTACGGCGAGGTTGTAGAGTGGTTGGCCGATGACGCCGCCGCTGGATGCACGGGCAATTACCATATCACCGCCGAGGTCGCTACCTTTCCAGGTTACGGTGTCGCGCACCATGTCGTTCCAAGCGATCGTGCGATCGTCGTCGATGATAAACCGAATCACAGCTTGTCGCCCTTCGCCTTCAAAAGCTGCGCGCTGTTGGCTTGTCAAGTTGCGGTGCCGGTTGTCGTAGCGGGGGGCTTGTTTGTTGGCTTTTTGTGCTTCCCGCATTTCGTCGAGTTCTTCCGACGTGGTGTAGCAGCGGTAGGCGAGTCCATTGTCGAGAAGGGTTTGGACTGCTTGGCGGTATATTTCCAGACGCTGCGACTGAAAACTGGGGCCTTCGTCCCACTCCATACCCAGCCAGGTGAGTCCTTCGAGGATGTTATCGGTGTATTCGCTTTTAGAACGTTCTACGTCTGTGTCTTCTACCCGCAGGA
Organism: Microcoleus sp. B5-D4; assembly: GCF_036705145.1. Lineage (NCBI taxonomy): Bacteria > Bacillati > Cyanobacteriota > Cyanophyceae > Oscillatoriales > Microcoleaceae > Microcoleus > Microcoleus sp. B5-D4. The sequence continues at coordinate 48,655 of NZ_JAUBTV010000043.1, forward strand.
TGAATTTGCCGCCTTGGTTGCGGGCAAACAGCCAGTTGAATACGGCGGTTCTGGCGGTACCGATGTGTAGGTTTCCGGTGGGACTGGGGGCTAGACGGACTCTGACATTCATGTAGATTTTTGCTTTTAGATTGGGGGCGATTTGCTGGTTGGGCGAATAGCTGATGTGTGAAATACCTAGCACTGACCTTCGGTGAGCGTTTAGGCTTCGTGTATCATCTGCCGTTGCTCTGTTGGGTATCTCATTACCGAGATTCGTCACTGAAGACGATCCGAGTCTGACACTGCATCTCTAGCTTTGCAGCCTTTATCCCTTCGTAGGGAACCCACGCAGAAGTCCTGTTTCCCAAGACCAAAAACTGTTTTCGTACAACAAACATGGTTTATATTTTACGGTAGGGCGTTACCTTGCCAACCAGCGGTCTGTTTTTTCCCCTTTTCTCTCGCAGTTATCCTTGGTAAGCATACTACTGCTACTGTGACCTGTTGTTTGCAGTCGAGTGGGTGGGTCGCAACCACTTATATCTTACAGGTTTTTTTGCTAGAGAAACAGTAAATTGTCGCTCTTTTTCATAGACCTTGCGAAAGCTTATATCCCAACGCCCAATTGAGTACAATTACAGCGTGGGACTTACGCCAATTGAGTTAAGACTTCAAATTTTATTATATTTTTTTGTTGCCGACTTAATAGTTGTGCTTGGCAGGTGCTTTGCCTCTAATTGCTTGATAATACGCGATCCTGTTCGAGGGCTTTCCTTCGGATCGCGAAAGCGGGCGGGCGATCGGGCGAAAGTCTCCGGCAAGGCAGGAGAGGGCATCTTGATGATATTAGCTTGCGGGTGGCCAAGACGGGATTCACCTTTGGGACTATTTTTCACAGCACAAATAACTGCTTTAGGAGTACCCAAGGCGCACCTGATAACTATTGATGCTTGTAAAATGTTTGTGTGCGATCGACGAAATTAAAATATATTTCCCTATGTCTGCTGCTAAAACCGAGTTTTCCGAATCTGTTGCGCCCTCACCCAACTCTGTTGCGCCTGCTTGGCAGATTGAGTTGCTGTACGACGGTGAATGTCCTCTGTGCGTGCGGGAGGTTAATTTCTTAAAAAAACGCGATGCGGGACGAGGTTTAGTGTCGTTTGTGGATATCGCGGATGATGGCTACAACCCGAAGGCCCACGGCGGAATCGACTACGAAACGGCGATGGGTCGGATTCACGCGATATTACCCGACGGTACGGCAATTAAAAATGTGGAGGTTTTTCGCCGCACCTACGAGATTTTAGGGATGGGATGGATTTATGCAGTTACTAAGTTACCAGTGATCGGGGCGATCGCCAATTGGCTGTACGGAATTTGGGCCCACTGGCGACTGAAGTTGACGGGAAGGCCGGATTTAGCAATAATTATGAGCGATCGAACTCAGCGCATCAAGTGCGAAAGTCAGGGCCGCTGCCGGCCAAACTCGAAATGAGTCATATTTAGTAAGTGCGATCGGTCTATCAGAAGATGTCAGCAGAAACAGACTGCACCTAACATTAAAGATTGACTACTATTAAAAGCGGGAAAGAAAATGCAAGATGCAGGTTATACAGTTTTCATGGGCTTCGGTGGTCTCTGGATACTTATGGGAATTGCCGCTGTGATTTTCCTGTTCAAATCGGACGGTCAAAAACTTAGGTTTGGCAAATGGGGACTGCTAGTTGCTATTCCGATTCTCGTGCCCATCGTCCTGGTTTTGACATATCAGATAGCCCGACCCTTTATTTCCTCGCACCTTTGAGCGCTGCTGGGAGTCGATCGTCCGTGGGAGAAAGGAATTAGTTCTATTAAGTTTAGTATTATTGCTCATTTTCGGGCGATCGCAACTGCTCGTTCGCCCATTGACGCAAAGACCGAATTATGGCATTGTCATCTTGAGTTTCTGCCATCTGCAAGAATTGATTGAGCATTGCTACAGAAAGGATGGGAAATGTCGGACTGCGATCGCAGGTAATATATTCCCGATTTTGCAATTGATAAATTTGTACATTTTGTCCCCGATACCGCCAAACTTCAGGGATTTCTAGCTGTGTGTAAACTACAAATCGATTAGAAGAAGGACTGGTAATATCAACTTCAATTACCAAGTCTGGGGGAGGAGCGGTTGAGATGTCAAGCCTTCTCCCTAGAATGCGATCAACATTTTGGATATAAAAACAGGAATCTGGTTCTGCACCTTGTTCTAAATCTTCACGGTTGAGAGTCGTCGAACCAAATCCCTTAATCTTCAAGTCCAACTCCTCAGTCAAAGCTGTAACAATCCGTTTAAGCAAACAGTTAATAGTTTCATGCAAGTCGGATGGCATGAGAATTTCTAAGACTCCTTGAGAGTATGAAAATCGCGAGGCTCTCTTGTCTCCTGCTTCTGCTAATAAGCTTTCGTAAGTCTGCCAACTGATATTAGATAATACTACCCGTTGTGTAGTTTTTTCCGGTGAGAGGTTAATGAGCGTAACGGTCATATTTCGCTCCTCCTTACTCAATTAATAAAATACCAAAAGCTTAAACTTTGTATTTTAAACTTTCTATTTACGAGAGAACGGGACAGACGGGGCTCGAACCCGCAACTTCCGCCGTGACAGGGCGGTGCTCTAACCAATTGAACTACTGTCCCTCGTTTTGCCGTTTTTTCAGGCACAATTTCTATTATGCCTATAACTTCACCTTTTGTCAAGAGGTTTTTTGAACTTTTATTTGGAAGCCCAAAATTTGAGTCTCTTGCAACGGGCTGAAGTTGTTGTCGCTCACCAAAATCAGACCTCTGCTAGCATCCGCCAGGACGGGGCCAAATGTCAACCCCTCAATGTTGTCTAGGGGAATTTTCAGCGTGTCCAAATCCAGCAGCAGGCGTTTTTGAGCGGTAGAAACCTCGCCCAGACGGCTTTTGAGGCTTTCGAGTGCTTCAATACGATCGCCCTTTTCCAGAGAAATCTCAAAAATTCTGATAGTTGTGCCGGTTTCCAGGGAGAAAGCACGCTCTAAACTCAGCAAGCGGTTATCGTGGATCGCCAACAAATCCACTAAACCGTTGCTAGTTAATTTTCCCACAGGATTCGCACCAGCGGGTAGCGGTTCGGTGATGTAGAGAAACGATGCTTCTGGATTGCCGCTCACCGCATCGTAGCGCAAAATCCGGCACGGGCTCCCAGTTTCCAGGGAAGCTACGGCGCCATCTTGAACTATAGCGTTTTCGGTAGCGGTGAATAGATATTTGCGATCGGGCGTTAAAGTTAAACTTTCAAAAGCGAGATTGTTGCGGATTCCTTTAGTGCCTTTGTCATCCGGCAAAAACAGTTCAGGAATTGCCAGCGTTTTCAGGAGTTTACCATCGAGGGAGAACTCTTTGATAAAAGGATTTATTTGGCGATCGACATCTCCCTCAGAAGAAACAAAAACGCTATTGCCAGTAAAAGCTATCCCTTCGGGATCTAAACTTAATTCAGGAAAACCTTTGCCGTTTTCATCTAATAAAGTAGTGACACCAGTAAAAGTAATTTGCTCTTTTTCCAGTTTACCAGATTGCAAGTTGATTTTGAGAGTATAGAAACGCGCCGGAGCCTTGCTGCTGCGGTCATCAGAAATGGCATAATAAACTTGTTTCTCGGCATCATAAGTAATGCCCGAAAGTCCGCCAATCTCCGTCCCCTGAAACGGAGAACCTGTCGGAAATATTGCTCTACCGATAAAATCTATTTTCGTAACAGCGAAAGATTGAGCTGATTGGTTTACCCAAATAGCAACACTTGCTGCCATCAAAAAACAGACAATAAATATAGTTGCTTTTCCTAGCTTTCGCATTTTACCAATAAATACATTATTACCTATCTTCCTCTTCCCTTTCTTCCTTCGCACGCTTGGCGTCTTCGCGGTTCATTACATCTAAAAATCACGGCTCATGATTCAGCAAAAAATTGGTCAACCAATCTTTAACTATGTATGTAGCACGACAGTCGTCCTCATTGTACCGGACGATCGCCTCTAGGAGCGATCGATCGCCAGTTTTAAGCCAATCGTCGTACCAGCAGACGCACTGAGCACCATTAGCCTTAGCATCTCGCCAGTCAAAACCCAGCCAGCGGGCCATTGGTTTGAGTGCGTAACTTTCCACCGGCATAATCGCTTTTTGCGTCACTTGTTTGTGAATATCTACAAACCGTTTCAGCACGGGTTTCCACAAATAAGCTGGAGTATTGTAAAGTTTAGCCAGCCGCTTAAAAGTCTTGACTTCGTAGTCGCAAAAATGGAAAATCGGAGCAATAGGATAAGCCCACATTAATTCTAAAAATTGCTCCCAGATTGCACCTTCCTCTGCTGCTGATTCTGCTAAAAAACCGTGGAATTTTTCCGTATTGTTGTACCTGTCAACAACTAAGACTCCGTGGAGGTAATCCAAGTTTAACTCTGGTTCGGCTTCAATATCAAAGTAGAGTTCGATTGGGGCGATCGGCAAAAACACAGATTGGGAATAGGGAATTGGTTTCTTGCGGAGAATTGGCGCAGGTATAGAAGATGTCGCAGGTTGATTTTCTGTAGTTTTGACGACCTCACTTTTACCTATTACTAAACTCTTTACTGCCATTTCTGGCATGATAAATTGATTAACTTCTGCCTCTTCCCTTCTTCCTTCTTTCCTCACACCTACATCCGTTAAACTTGTTAAATTCCGTACAGTGTTCGCTGCCGAAATTCTATCCGTTACATCCGTTACAAAATCCGTTGCCAAACTTCCTTCTTCCCGCAACAGCGGTTGATTTAGCAAGTGAGATCGAGCTTGCTGCACCACATCAAAAGCAACTCTGTCAGGGAATTCTGGATACTCAGCCAGCAGTGCGGAACTAGCATTAGCGAGAGCTTCTACATCAGTAATTCCGAGAGTTTTTAGTCTAGCATAGCGGCTGGCAGTAACTCCCGGCAATAAGGAAAGATGTTTAATAGATTCTGCTTCGGCGTGACAGATAGTATACCAACCGCAAAGATTGCACTTTTGCCGGGAAATGAACACCTCTGGTTTATCCCGATTTTCTATCATCCGAATGCAATCATCTAAAATCTCGAACATCTGAGGAGTTCGCTGGTCGAGATTCACGGAGTATAGCCCTTTTTTTCGCAGCATCAGCCACGCAGTCTCTGGCATTGTTTCCTGTACGGAAGCTAAAACTTGGGCGTGAAAAGCTGCGATAATTTGATACTCTTGTTTTGGTCGCTTGCTAAGCCAAATATCCGCAGTAATATAACTCCAATTGCCAAATTTTGATTGTCCCGGCTGTTTGATTAATAAATGGGGGCGGCTGATCAGGGTAATGTTTGAAGAGTGAAGATTGGAGGATGAAAGATGAACGGGAGTTTCGGGGATTTCGCCAAATTCTGGGAAATATTGACTGTCAATTCCTACCAGAGAAGTTGTTGCGCCGTTGGTTTGGCCGAATTCGCCCTGGATCAGAACTCCTCGGTAAATGCGATCGACCCCTTGCTGCATTAAACTCAATGTAGCGGCCGCGCCGGCTTCCCAATCCCCTCTAGGATAATATGGTTGTTGGTAAGTCTCGTGTTCCAAAGCTTGCTGCTGGTATGCCGCGCTGTCGCGCATCAGTTTCAGCAAAAAGTCGCTGGGGGGATCTAGTTGTTTCCAGTCTCTGCAGGTGTCTAAAAATGCTCGGAGATTGCATCGTTGATAGGAAAGTAGCAGTTTGTCAGTTATTAACATTTAGTATTCGCAAGGCATAGAATAATTAGAAGGAAAGCACTACAGGGATTTTGACAGGGATACACGGATTGATTATTTAGCTTGAGGCCAAAGTCAAAGGATAGAAAGTTCACACCATCAGTTATTCAATATTAACGCTATCAATAATTCGCCAGAAAAAATGACAAAGGACAATCACCGGCAACAATTCCCAGCTTTGGCCAATAAAGCTTATTTTAACTACGGCGGACAAGGGCCGCTGCCTGAGCCTGCTTTAGAGGCGATTTATGAGGCTTACAAACGGGTGCAGCTTGGGGGGCCGTTTTCGGGGGAGGTGGGGGCTTGGGTGGTTCAGGAGGCGATGCTGACGCGACGTGCGATCGCATCTGAGTTGACCGTACCTCCTGAAACCATCGCCCTGACTGAAGATGTCACCGTCGGCTGCAATATTGCGCTGTGGGGCATTGACTGGAAAGCAGGCGACCATTTGCTGCTTTCTGACTGCGAACACCCCGGCATTGTAGCTAGTGTAATGGAACTTCAGCGCCGTTTCAACATTGAGGTTTCGGTTTGTCCGTTGGCGGCTACTTTGAATGAAGGCGATCCGGTGGCGGTGATTGCTGATAGTTTGCGGCCAAATACTCGGTTGTTGGTTATCAGTCACATTTTGTGGAATACTGGCCAAGTTTTGCCTCTGGCTGAGATTGTGAAAGTGTGTCATGAACCCCCCCTAACCCCCCCTTGGCAAGGGGGGGGACAAGAGAAGTTTTCCCTGGTTCAATCCGAGGGGCAAACAGATATAAAACCCCCCCTAACCCCCCCTTGGCAAGGGGGGGGACAAGAGGAGTTTTCTCTGGTTCAAGGGGATGGGCAAGAGGATTTGTCCCTGATTCAAGGGGGAGGACAAGAGGAATTGCCTGCAAAGAATCACAAAGTTAGAGTGTTAGTTGATGCGGCTCAATCTGTGGGGGTTTTGCCTTTAAATTTGATTGAATCTGGGGTTGACTTTTATGCTTTTACTGGTCATAAATGGTGGTGCGGCCCGGAAGGTTTGGGGGGGCTTTATGTGAGTGCTGAAGCTTTGGCAGATTTGCATCCGGTGTTTATCGGTTGGCGGGGAATTGTGACGGATGCTAATGCTAAAGTTATGGGGTGGAAGTCGGGAGCGCAGCGCTATGAAATTGCGACTTCGGCTTATCCTTTGTATGCGGGTTTGCGGAGTGCGATCGCCCTGCAACATGAATGGGGTACGATCGAGGAAAGGTATGCAGAAATCTGCCGTTTCAGTAAGTATCTCTGGCAGCGTTTGTCGGAACTTCCCGATGTGGAATGTTTGCGGACATCTGCGCCGGAAGCTGGTTTGGTTTCGTTTCTATTAACTAATGGGATGCCGCACAAAAAGCTGGTAGATTTGTTGGAGAAACAGGGGATTATGGTGCGGACTATTCTTAATCCTGATTGTGTGCGGGCTTGTGTTCACTATTTTACAACTGAGGCGGAGATTGATAAGTTGGTTGGAGAAATAGCCATTCAATTAGTATAGTCTCTAGCTTGAGGATTCTGCTAAAATTAAAACTAGATTTCGGAGGCGACTGAGATGTTAGTCAAGAATATCGAAATCCCGAAAACTCAAATAGTTGACTTTTGCCAGCCCTGGAAAACTACTGAATTTGCCTTATTGGGTTCGGTGCTGCGAGATGATTTTCGCCCAGACAGCGACATAGATGTTCTAGGATAGGCATACTTACTTTTCTTTAATCCCTCTACTACTTGCTCATGTTTTGCTTTCTCTTTTGGTGTCGTTGCTGTCTTAATTAAATCTTCTCTCTCTTCCTTTGGCTATCTAACTCCTTGTTAATTTGTGCCATTACCTGAAATCTATCGGCAACTACTTGAGCATTCGGCATTAGTTCTATTACTAAATTTTTATAACCTTTCCACAAATCTATACTTACTTCTTCTATTGACTCTAAGACCTCTGTACCCCATCCTCTCATGACTTGACTAATTTCTGATTGTGTCCTTCCGGCTAAAATGCCGATTAATTTAGACTTATCTAAGTCTATCAATACTGCACAGTAATTTCCTTTTCCTTTGATTATCGCTATTTCATCCATCCCTAGTCTCTTCAACTCGCTGGGTTTTGATTCCGGCGTTGCTGAGGCTGCATCTTTTAAAATCCTTTCTATCTCTTCTGTTGTCACTACTCTTTTTTTCGCGACACTGTGGATATCGTTCTCTAGAACTTCCTGTAGGATTTGGCTGGCTAGCCGTTTTGTGTAAGTCCTTCTTTTTCTGATAAAATCTAAGTCTTCACTAAACAACTTGTGACATTTTTCACCTTTGAATTGCCGTCTATTAATCTCTAAAAATACTAGCTTTTCTCCCCAAGGTAAATCTTTAACTATAGCGGTTCTCAAAAAAGTGAGGTATGCCCACGGAGGCCACGGAGGCCACGGAGGCCACGGAGGCCAGTCGTACCTCATATGAGATCTCGAAAGGCTATATATATCGATGATTTTGATGGACTTTATGACTTTTTGTTCGACAACGAGGACAAATACTTTCTTTTCCGATTGGCTCAAGCTGTAAAATTATCCCAATCCCTTCAGGCTGACGCTGCGAAATTACGTTGATATCCTCTAGATTCAGAAGCTCTGTTAGAAGTTTGATTCCCTTTTTCTTAACCATGACTGTAAATGCATCTCAACCGCTCTTTTCTTCTGTCTACAGTCAATAATAAATGCGCCTCATGTGTCAATACTCGTGGGGATTTGCTCACTATTAGACACACTAAATTTATCTCTTGTTTTCTTGTTTCGCTATATATTTAGCATACTAGGTACTGAAGACCCATTATTATTACATATTATAGTTGGGGTAATTGTCAACAATAAAACCTGATCATTACTTCAACCTTACATAACTAATTAATCAATCAGTGGTGCTTCTCTGACTTATTCAGCAAACCCTACTTAGTAGTGGTTGGTAGGAATTGTATGAGGACAGATTTGAGTAATGTACCCCAACTCCTTTGAGTGTCATAAAATTGCGATTGTAGTCCTAGGCAACTCTGTCGTTTTTGTTCATAGAATTCGTGGTCGTCACACAATTTGAGCAGTGCGTCAGTGTAACCATTGATGTCATCCGGTGGAACTTCTACAATGGCATCCTGCATAGAGTAAATAGCTGGACAGACTGCTGAAGTGACGACAGGGCGACCTGACAAGATGCCTTCGGCGACAACTTTGTTGAACCCCTCTATAAAGTCACTCTTTGTTGGCACGATAACAACGTGCATTCGGTTGAGAATCTGACCCATTTTTTGCTTGTTGCAGTGACCGTGGCATACAAAGTTAGAATCAATCCCCTCAAGCTTTGCCGCCGCACGCACAGATTCTAGGGCAGACCCGTCTCCACAAAGCTCGAATGTGATGTCCTGTCTGCCAAGAGTCGCCAAACGCTTCGCAATTTCCAGAAGATCGAAAACGCCCTTATCTCGTTCAATTCGACTCGCGAATAGGACTCGAAATGGCTTTCGTTTTTGATCGGGAGTATCTATCCCTGCAAACTGCTCGCGGCGATATGTGGGGGAAAAATTCAAAATTTTCCCATGTTTATTAGCTGTAAGCTCTGCTACCTGCTTAGATATATCGTCGGAAATTGTCAATATGGCAGTGCAACTGCTAGCAAAAAAATAATGGCTGAGTTTTAAAATTAATTCTTCCACCTTGCGTTTCGGAATATATTTACGCCACAAAGTGCAATGTAGTGATGGGATGACAGCCACCCCAAACCAAGGAAGTAGCGACAAGATAAACCAGTGTGTTGTTCCATTGCTGACTACTGCAACGTCGGCTCGGAAACGAATAGCTGAGGCAATCAACCGCAGTCCATACCACAATTGACCTAAGTGATAAACTAGACCCGATGAAGAACCCAGTGGAATTGGGCGATGCTCAATCAGGAATCGACCATCATGCAAGGATTTCCTTTCCTCGCATGAAGAGATTACATAAGCCTCTGCATCCAAGTCTCGACACACATCGTAGAATTGACCGGAATAGGTGTTTGAAAGCTGTGAGGGATCGTCTTGACCCACAACCCAATGTTTATAGGTACCAATTACATTTCCACAACCAGCAGCATAAAGAATTCGCAGCTTTTGGGACATTGTTTTTCTATTTAATAGAGTATTTGCCAGTTACTTCCTTGCCAGAAGCTTTGTCATGAGCTACATATCTTAATTCATTGGCGCTAATTAATAATAGCTACTTTCGGGTCAGAAATGTTGAGTAGAGATACAAAACTTTACATAATTTGCGTTATGTAAGATCAATACTTCGGACAGTTTTAGATATAGTCGAGTCTCCAAAACCCTTGCTGGCTATATGCTGGACTATTTTTTCAAGGTTTAAGTAGGGCTTGCTGAATAATCGATCGCACTTGACGTGGCGAAAGGTTAAGAGATGGCACGATCGAGAGTAAAGTGCAAGATAAACAGGTAGAATAGGTCAAAACCCGTGCATCACCATCTGCGATCGTGTACAAAAAAGCTGAGCTTGCTCCCCTCCCACCCTTAGACTTTGAACTAGCTTTCCTGATGTAAATTGTCAGCCCTCAACCGTTGGGTAAAAATGGCCCAAATAATCCCGTGGGATGAATTTGAATCAGAATATGCGGCCAACTTCCCCGCAGAAAAGGGGGCGCCAGCCAAATCCTTTCGGATAGCATTGGGGCATTAATTATTAAAGAAAAATTAGGAATTAGCGATCGCCTCACAGTAGAACAGATTCGGGAAAACCCCTATCTACAATACTTTATTGGTCAATCAAGCTACAGTAACGAGCTACCCTTTGACCCATCTCTATTAGTTCATTTTCGGCAAAGAATTAGTCCGAACTTAATTAATAAAGTCAACGAACGAATGGTTGAAAAAATCCGCTCCATCACCCCAGTTAAACCAGAAAAAAAAAGGATTCGGACGCCAAAAATGACTCACTTAATCGCGGAAAATTAATCATAGATGCTACCTGTGCCCCAGCCGACATTAGTTATCCAACCGACTTAGGACTATTAAACGGGACCAGAGTTCATACAGAAAAAATCATAGACATCCTGTATAAACAAATCAAATAAAAAACCCATAAAAAACCAAGAACCTACCGTAATCTAGCAAGAAAAGACTACTTAGCAGTAGCTTTCGCAAAGACGAACCACCCGAAACAAAAGAAGACAGGCAATTAAAAAACAACTTCAATATATCAAAAGAAACCTCCCTCATATTGAACAGCTAATCGAGTCAGGTGCGACCTTATAAGGTCTGAACAAAAAGCAATATAAAACCAGGCTATTCCTCACAGAAATCTATCGCTAGCAGCAATGGTTATTTGACAACAATAAACAGAGTATTGAGGATAGAATAGTAAGTTTAAGTCAGCCCCACATTCGCCCGAGAGTCAGAGGAAAAGCCGGAAAAAGCGTAGAGAGGCGAGCCAAACTATCAGCCAGTTGTTTTGAAGGATATGTATTCTTAGACCGGATGAGCTGGGATAACTTTAATGAATCAGGAGACTTAAAAGCACTCTTTAGAAGCATATCATAGGTGCACAGGATATTATCCAGAATCCGTTCATGCAGATCGCATTTACCGAAATCGGGAAAACCGAGCATGGTGCAAAGAAAAAGGAATTAGAATCAGTGGACCGCCCCTAGGGCGTCGGTTCAGTATTAGGAGTTGACAAAAAAAGGACTTTATGAAATTAGCCAGTCCATGAGTTAGACTCTA
>NZ_JAUBTV010000044.1:0-15689 GCF_036705145.1 Microcoleus sp. B5-D4
GTCCCGCCCGTCCTTTTTGGACGGGCGGGACGCCCATCCCACTTTCCAGAGTGGAAGTTATTTAATTCTCATTCCTAAGATCAGGTTCGTTGACACTCCCCTGCCTGAAGGCGAGGGGATTCTTGGTTCTGCGACATACCTTAAAACTATCTATCCTTGCGGCAGTGTTTAAACCTGGTATCCGTTCAAAAGAACCAAATATCGAGCTTAATTTAGATAGCCTCGCGAGGGTTTGTCTCCCCAAGCTTTCGAGAATTGCTTCTCTTGTTTCTGTGTGCCCCACAGTACATTTTAGACAGTACATTTTAGAAATAAAAAGTTTAGTCTCTGATTTTGGCTTACATTAGTTAGCCCAGCTATGTTTTTCGTGGTTTTCGCTACCCACTAACCATTATTGTTTTCCGACCCGTCGTTTGAGCGTGGTGTCTCTTATGTATCGGCGGTTATTCTACCTGTAGTCTAGTTATTGTACTCTACAATGAACACAATGCAAGAAAGTTCAAGAAAACAATTAACAAAAGTTGATAATTAATTAAAGCCGTCCTAGAAGGACGGGGCTTTATACCCAATTTCTTGGTAAATTAACCGTAATTTTGGTCGGGGCGGGTTCACCAAAAAACTGGGTCTGAAGCCCCGTCCTTATAGGACGGCTTTACATTGAATTAAATCCCCTTTCGGGGTCGGAGAGGGAATTTAATGCAACCTCTCCGATTTTTGGGGAATGGTTGCCCCAAACTCCCATTTCTGGGGTAAAGTTAGCTTCGACAAAGTTATAAAGGCTTGCGCGGGCTAGCAGCACTGTCGAGCGTGACCTTAAGACTGTTTAACCACTAGCGACAGAGCAAGGGACTAGCTTCGCATCAAGCGGGTGTCGTGACCTAAATAACGTAGCTATTTAAAGCTTAGTCTGGTCAGAATGGCCTGTTAGATTTCTCTTTCAAGCCTCACGCCTTTAGGCTGAGGTTTCTGACCCATATCTATAATTTGACACTCCCCAGCTATCAGGCGTGGGGATTCTTAATTCAGCGACCGACCTTAAAGCGTCCTGTCCTTGCGGCAATACTCAAACCTTTTAACCGTAGAAAGCTACCAATTAACGAGCTTGACTCAGAATCACCCCAGCGGGTCTATCTCCAAAAGCGTACTAGGATATTTACAAGCGAGTTCGGGTATGCCCTACCCTACTTAACGATCCAAAAAGGAATAGTTTGTTTTTGCTGGTTGGGAACCTACATTTTCGGTTCTTAGCTGTTTAAAGAGTTTTCGCCGCTCTGCGTCCCCCAATTTATGCCTGAAAGTGTGTCTTATGTCCCGTTTCACTTCGGGCAAAGGAGTTTAACCTTGACTATTGCACTATACCACCTTATCCATCCTATCCGGGCTTTTTGAAAAGTTTTTCTGAACTAAAGCCGTCCTAGAAGGACGGGGTTTTAAACCCAGTTTTCCGATAAGGGCGAGATCCGTAAACCCGCCCCGACCGGGATATTGAAATTTTTAGCGATCGGCATCTAGACAAAATTGTACCGACTTGCGGTAAAATTGTGGTGGTCAAATTTAAAAGTATTTGAAAATGCCCAGCACAATCTCCGACATTAAAGTAAAAACGATCGCAGGCGAAGACAAGCAGCTAGGAGAGTACGCTGGCCAGGTACTCTTGATAGTTAATGTAGCTTCTAAATGTGGCTATACACCTCAATACAAAGGACTCGAAGAATTGAGCAAGAAGTACAGCGCGGCTGGACTCCGTGTTTTAGGATTTCCCTGCAACGACTTCGGAGGTCAAGAACCCGGAAGTAATCCCGAAATCGTCAATTTCTGTACTACAAAATACGGCGTCACCTTTGAATTATTTGACAAAGTATGCGCTAAAGGCACTCAGCAGCACCCGCTGTACGCTAAGCTTACGAGTGCAGTCGATCCCAAGGGTGAGGTTTCCTGGAATTTTGAGAAATTCTTAGTTAGCAAACAGGGTGAAGTGGTTGCTAGATTCCGCAGCAGTGTTGGCCCCGATTCGCCCGAACTGATCGCTGCCATCGATCGAGAATTGGCCAAATAAAAAGTTCGGCAACTAAGCAGTTTACAAAATTTAACGGATGGAGGTTTAAGGAAGAGGGAAGAAATTAATAGGCTTTTTTTATAATAAGTGAAAAGCTATTTTTTTTCTGCTCTTCCCCATTGTTTGCAAGCACTCAACCCTGAACGAATACCGATGATTGTATTTAATTGGAGAACGGTTTAATTTAATGGAAAATACATCGGGATTAGATTTAGTGGTAGGTTTACTTGCCTTCGCAATTCTGGCAGGTGGTCTGGCCATGCTATTTGTAGGCATGGCATCGTTCCCTAAAGAAAAATAACCGTACTAGGACTTACGCACGATTGTTGAGAAACCGGGTTTTTTTACGATAAAACCCGTTGTAGACCGCAGATTCGGTAAAAAACCCGGTTTCTAGACCCCGATGCGTAAGTCCTGAATACTTGATATTATGTGCGATCGCACGACGCTAATAAAAGTTTTCAGGACTAACTTAAAAGGCTTATTTTACAGCAGACGATCTGAATAAATCAAACTGCATTCAATTTGAACCTTCGCAATTGACAATCATGCAAACTACCGAAAACAACGTCAAAATAGTCCTCACGCCGGGGAATTTGCGCCGCGTTCACCATATCGCTTTAAACGTGCGCGACATGAAAGCTTCCCGCCACTTCTACGGTACAATTCTCGGCCTGCACGAACTAACAGGTGCAGAAATTCCCGCAACTTTAACAGAAATGGTAGCCGCTGGTAAAGTCGCTAATTTCGTTACCCCAGACGGTACTGTTATTGACTTATTTTGGCAGCCCGACTTGGAACCGCCAAACCCAGACCCGGAGAAGGCTTTTACCCGCGCCAACCACTTAGCCTTCGACATCGATCCGGCTTTGTTCGATCGCGCTCTGGAAGTGCTAAAGTCAAATCAAATTGCGATCGATAGCGGCCCCGTCACTCGCGCTACAGGACGCGGCATTTACTTTTACGATCCCGATGGATTTATCATCGAAATCCGTTGTGATGCAGTTTAAACAGTCGCTATCGGCTTCTCGGTAGTCCGGGTGCACCCTACATTTAGTCTTTGAATCGCGGTGTTCCGTACACAGCCTACGTTTAGAGTAGTTTTATGTTCCGTCTTGGCTAATAGGTTGCTTCGGCCAAGTAAACCGAAAAGTTGCTCCCTCACCTTCAGCAGATTCTATGGAAATACTGCCCCCTTGACCTTCGACAATTTTCTTCACCAGCGACAAACCAATCCCAGTATTTTCAACTTTATCGCGAGCTTCCAATGTCTGAAAAATTACAAAAACTTTATCGTGATATTGAGGAGCAATTCCGGGCCCGTCATCCTCTACAGAAAATTCGTAAAAATCATCTAAGTCTTTAATCGATATTTTTACATGACCCGATGCAGCTCGGTTGTGCTTAATTGCGTTGCTAATTAAATTAGAAAAAACCTGCTGCAACAGCAATCTTTCTGTCACAAAAGTTGGCATTCCCGGTTCAACTTTTACCTCAAATCCAGACGGCGGTGCCAACGAATCAATAATTTCTGCTAATAAATTCTCAACTTTTACCATTTCTGAAGGCACTTGAATTCGTCCGACGCGGGAATATTGCAGCAGTCCCTCAATCAAACCTTCCATCCTGTGAACTCTGCCACGCAGCAGGTTCATTTGGTGCAGAGTATCCTCTGTCATCGACTCGCTGAGGTCTTCTTCTATCCAACTGCTGAGATTTGCGATCGCCCTGAGCGGCGCTTTCAAATCGTGAGAAACTACATAAGCAAACTGGTCTAATTCTTGATTCCGCTTTCTTAAAACATTGGTCGTTTGAGCCAGATTTTGCGCCGTCACCCTCAATTCTTGAGCGCGCAACCGCAGCGATTCCTCCGCTTGTTTGCGATCCCTAATATCTTCAACCACACTCATCAGAAAATGAGTGCCATTTTGTTCTCGCAGCAGCGAAACCGTCAAGTTTGCCCACACCAACTCTCCGTCTTTGCGGATGTAGCGCTTTTCCAGAGAGAAATTTTCAATTTCTGCTGCTAACAATTGGCGCAAAAGTTCCAGTTCGCTTGCCAAATCTCCATGCCAAGTAATATCCTGAAATTTTTTCTCCACCAATTCTTGGCGGCTGTAGCCCAAAATTTCGCAAAGTTTTTGATTGACTAACAGAAATTTGCCTTCCACAGTCGCTTGAACCATGCCGACTGCCGCCTGCTCAAAAGTAGCGCGAAACCGCTGGGCGCTTTGGGCTAAAGCAATTTCTGAGCGTTTGCGATCGCTAATATCGTTGCTAATTTCCAAAATAGCCACCGGTTGATCTTGATCGTCGTATTGCAAAGTCCACCGGCTGGCCACCGTTATTTTGGTGCCGTCTTTCTTGGTTCGCACCAGTTCTCCTTGCCAAGAACCCTTCTCGAAAAATACTTTTTGAATTACCTCAAAAGGTTGGGCCCATTCTGTTTGTAAAAGCTTATGAATATTTTTTCCTATTGCTTGCGACTTCCGCCACCCGTAGAGCCACTTTGCCCCCAAATTCCAATAAGAAATTGCCCCATTCAAGTCTAGTACCGCGATCGTATCATTTGCCAAATCCAGCATTTGCGCTTGCTTTCGCAGAGTTTCCTCTGCTTTTTTCCGTCCTCTGGCATCGCGGCAAATCGCAATAAACAAGTGTTGATTTGCCAGATGCATTTCGCTGACAGACAACTCCATCGGAAACTTCGTTCCGTCGTGTCGCATTCCAACTGTTTCTTGCTGGTAAGTCTTCAGGGTAGTATCTGGATGTAACACAAAATATTCGATCGAATAATCCCCCACACTGCTGTGCGGCAGCGGTTGAGCTATCAGCCGCCGCAGGTTAGTGCCAATTATTCGATCGGCTTTCTGACCAAAAATCTTTTCTGCTGCCCTATTAAAAGACTCAATATTTCCCTGTGCATCCAAAGTAATAATACCATCAGCCGCATTGTCTACCACAGCTTGAATGCGACTTTTACTTTCTTCCAAGCCAGCTTCTCGCTTCCTCAATTCCTTCTCTAAACTATCAAATAAATACCAGGAAGCCCCTGCACCCAAACAGCCGGAAAGCAAACCCGCAACTTGCACAATATTAATGAAATCTACCACGTCCCCTAGTTGCCGATCTACACTTTTCTGGTAAGCTTCGCCGGCCTCAGAAAAAGCATTAATTTGTGTACGCAGCTTATCCATGTTCAATTTGCCTTGAGCAAACACCTGAATTCTTTCCGGCGACTGCATCCTTGTTGCCGAACTGTCGAGCTTATTCAAAGTGTTTTGCAAGAAATTTATATGCTGTTCGGTACTTTTTTTTATAGCTTCAAATCGCTGAGCTTGCAGTTTGTTTTCTTGAACCATAACCTTGAGTTTAGCCAGCAGCGGAGGCAAACTCTTCTTTGCTTCTAAGTAGGGTAATAGAAATTCGCGGCGCTGCGTCAACCCATAACCCCTAACGCTCGTTTCCGCATCCACCACCAGGGTTATCAACCGGTTAGTTTCCTGAAGTATTGCCTTATTAGTATCTGCTCGCTTTCTTATCTGTATGGCACTATCCCGGAGGCCGGCAATTGCTAGCAGCGAAGCAAACAGAAAAACCAGGGGGATAGCAATGATGACTGTTCCCTGCTGGCGAATTGGTCGGTCTGTCCATACAAAGTGGAGGCCGCGATCGAGCAAATACTTCACGAATATTGAAGGAGAAACTTTGCTGCCAGTATATCGCTTTTTGGCAGTTTAGGCTATGGATAAGTTCGTTTTGTTTGGTTTGACTATCGCCGGGGACTAACCGTGGAAACTAGATTAGACCCCTGCTATAGCTACCTGCTGACACTAACAGCAGATTTTTTGGCACGGTGTTTAAACGGAGGCAGGGAGAAAGAAAGGACTTTTTTCGACACCGAGACAGGAGGCGAAGCAGAAAGGATCGTTTCTGTTTTACCTTCGTTTTCGCCTTCGGCTTCTGCTTTTAAACTAGAGTCTGTTTCGCCAGTGTTTGGAACACTTGTAACTACAGTAGTCCACCTGCCTGTAGCCGGATCGCGATAACATGTAAAAGGGTTTATTTTTAGCGGTTGACTGCAAGGTTTAATCATGTAGATGCACTCCTTTGATTCTGAGAAATTGTGCATTGCTTTCAGCAGCAATGCTATCTCGCCAGTAGAAGCAGTATGAAGGCAAAAAGCAGAATTGTGTTTCTGCGTTCAGAGACTTTTGAGAATTCCTGAATTCCTGTTAACTTTTGCCTTCTACTGGTTCGCGACCATAGCATTACTTTTACCAAATTGCCTTTCTGGAAGCAACCCCCCACCCCCTTAATTAGGTTGAGGTGGGACTTGTGAATGCAGCGAGGCGCCCGATCGTGCCTGCAGGACAATTTTAGGATAATATAGGTATTCTAGGCTGAAAAAAAATGCTACTGTGTGATCGACAACAGAGGTTGAGCGCGATCGGTGTCACAATTAACAAGGGAATTGGTAATTGGTAATGGTTAATTGGTAAGGGGGGAATTGGTAATTGGGGAATTATTCCATCTTTTGCCATCCGTTAAATCCGTTAAATGCGGTACACAATTCCTGGCCAAACCCCCACCCATTAAATTCCTTAAATCCCCTACATGGCTAGTTGCCAAACTTGCTTCTAACTAATATCAACTTTGGCCTTTAAATGAACCGTAAAAGTAGAGCCAACATCCAACTGACTCTCAACAGTGATATCGCCGCCCATCATCTGGCAAAACAAGCGGCTAATGGCCAATCCTAAACCTGTGCCGCCGTACTTGCGAGTAGTCGAAGCGTCCCCTTGAATAAAAGGTTGAAACAAACCCTGCTGCTGTTCTGCCGACATTCCAATCCCCGTATCAGATACCTGCAAATAAACCCAATCGCTGTCACCTGCTGGTTCGCGAGTCGCGCTCAACAGCACCGTTCCACCTTCGGTAAACTTCAGGGCATTCGAGAGCAAATTGAACAGAATTTGCCGGACTTTAGTCAAATCTGCATACATCACTCCCAAATTCTCAGAGCAAGAAACTTGCAATTGATTGTGATTTTTTTCGACCAAAGGGTGCAAAGTTGCAACGACTTCTTCTATTAAATTACAGAGGTCAAATTTTTCTAAATAAAGCTCCATCCGACCGGCTTCTATCTTAGAAAGGTCTAGAATATCGTTAATTAAAGTCAGCAAGTGTTTGCCGGCGTTATAAATTTTTTGGGTATCGGGAATGATGTCTTTGAGTCCCGATTCTAGTGCTTCTTCTTGTAGCATTTCGCTGTAACCGATAATCGCGTTGAGCGGTGTCCGCAGCTCGTGGCTCATATTGGCTAAAAAAGTGCTTTTAGCTCTCGAAGCTGCTTCAGCTTTGTGTAAGGCTTCTTGCAAGGCTATTTCGGCTCTTTTGCGCTCGGCAATTTCGATGCGGAGCAGTTTATTGGCGGCGGTGAGTTGAGCGGTGCGCTGATCGACGGTCATTTCTAGCTGGGCTTTGGCTTTGGAAAGGGCTTCCTGAGCCCGCTGGCGCTCAAATCCTTCGATCGCCAGCGCTACCAAATTTGCCAAAGAATCGGCGAAGGTGCGCTCCTCCAGAGCCCACTGGCGGGGGGCGCCGATATGTTCGAGAGAGAGGATGCCCACGATCTGGCCGCCGAGCCTAATTGCTACATTTAATATGGATGAATTCGGCTTGCTGGCATTTGGCAGCACAGCGGAATGTTCGGCTAGGGAAGATGAATGGGACAAATTTGTTTGTAGAGAGTTTTGAGTCTTTGTCGTAGGTTCTAAAGCATTGTCCGATCGCAAATTTTCGCCAGGAGCGTCGCCTTCAACATCTAAAATTGATAAATTTAAATCGCTTGCCGATATGCACTCCCGGCTCAAATGATTCTCCTGGGTGCGATCGTACACGTCGAGACAAACTAATTTGAGGTTGGGGATTTTAAACTTAGAATGATTAACCCCCTCGTTTTGCTCTGGGGCAGCGGTATCTGTATCGATTGCCTCTGTTTGGTTGTGGGCGAGCACTCTCTCCGTAAAATTTAGCTGGGGATCGTTCGGGTAGCGAGTTCCAAATCTTCCGTGGTTGTAAAGCCAGACGCTGACTTTTTCCACATCCAAAGTGCGGGCTGCTGCCTCGGTAATTTCGCGAATTCCCACATTCAGCGCACCGCTGTTGAGAGTCCTCTGCCTACCTAGCTGCAACAAAGCCAAACTCTGGCGGCGGAGCCGCTTTTCGCTCTCTTGGAGGGTTTGTTCTGCTTCCTTGCGCTGGGTGAGGTCGTACAAGGCGCACAATGCTGTCGGCTCGCCGTTAAACACCAGCGACTGAACCGAGATCATCGCCCAGAAAGCGGTGCCGTCTGATTTTTTACAGTGGAGTTCGTAGTTTTGGAGGTATCCCTCTTTAGCAAGTGCCTCAAGTACCTTTGGGCGATCGGCGGGGTTAAAGTAAAAGTCTGGAGTGCTACAGCCGATCAATTTTTCTAGGGGTATGTTCAGGAGAGAAGCCAATTGAGCGTTCGCATACATAATTAAGCCGTCACAGAGGCGAGAAACTAATACCGGCACGGGAGTTGCCGAGGCGATCGCCCGAAACTGCTCTTCGCTTGAACGCAGCGCCAACTGAGCTTTGCTCAGCAAGTGAGCTTCCATTGTATCTGAATGTTCGGTGGTAGTCTCCAGCAAAATTTCTAGGTCAACCTTTTCGCGCTTCAAGTTTTCAAGTTCCGCACTCAGCCGTTGAACGTCGAAAAGTAGCTGTTCTGTCGATGGTTCTTCCTGCATAGCAATTGAAAATTGGTAATTTTTAGTCGGTTCTGAAGTTTTTTAGGGTTTTGTGCTAGTTTAACTATGACTTATTCCGATTAACTTCAGCCACCCTCATCCTGGTTCCCCCACTTAGCCGGGGATTTATCTTTACCTTTTTCGCTAGTATTCCAATTCTAATTGCAAGGAAGGCATCAGCCTCTGCAAGTTTTTCAGGGATTTTATCTGCCAGGGGATCTGTTTAGAACCTTTGATGGTGATTTGAATATTTTTTTGCTGGCGCACTTTGATCACAAATTTTGAGAAAATATTAATTCCAGAACTATTTAAAAATTCTAGCTTTCGCAAGTCTAGAGTCACCGTGTTTGGGCAGGAGTCAGCCACTTCGTTGAGCAGATCGACGATCGGTGCGTATTCTTCCACCTGGCTGAGTCGGAACGCTCCGCTACAGGTGACTGTTTGCGTAGCCCGATCGTACTGCATCGTGTAATTTTTGGTCTGAATCTCCATACTTTTGTCAGTTGCCGGTTTTGAGTGGTAAAGGGGCTTTGGCGGAGGGAGCGAGGATTGAGCTTCAGGCTAGCACGATCAAAATTCAGCCGTTTGCCGAATGCCGAATGCCTTTGCGTGTGTAACTTTTATTACATATACTGCCAACTGTACCATTGCCACAGGGCAGTTATGAGTTATTTTAGGATTTATCAGTTGTGTCAGTTGTGATACCAGTTGGAAAAAAGAATGCAACTGTTGACTAGCTCTCAACCCTGGTAGTCATCAGTCATTGCCAATCTAACATTTCCAATCTCAAATCTCAAATTGTATGAGTTGTGGGGGTTGACGAGACCAGCTTTTGCTGAAGTTCCGAGCTATCAATTCGATTTATTTTCTCAACTTAGTATTGACAAAATAACCAAAATGTGAGAAAAGTTTCACATCTGACACTGAAGTGAAGGGGAGAATATTTAATGGCAATTTCAGGAATTACAGAAAAGCTTTTGGCGGCTAAAAAAGCTCAGGGAATTAGTTTTGCAGATTTGGAAAAAGTTTTGGGGCGCGACGAAGTTTGGATTGCTGCGGTTATTTACCGTCAAGCTACCGCATCAGAAGATGAAGCCCAGAAAATTGTCTCGGCTTTGGGACTAGATAGCGAGACGGCTGCGGTTCTCTGTGAACCTCCGTTAAAAGGTTCTTTGGAGGCCTCGGTTCCGGTTGACCCCCTGATTTATCGTTTCTATGAAATTATGCAGGTTTACGGGATGCCACTCAAAGCAGTGATTCACGAAAAATTTGGTGACGGGATTATGAGCGCGATCGACTTTACTATGGATGTCGAGAAAGAAGCAGACCCAAAAGGCGATCGAGTGAAAATAATTATGTCGGGAAAATTTTTGGAATACAAAAAATGGTAAGCCCGTGCGGCTTTATTTTCAAGTGAAAATGAAAAATTAAAATTGGCTCCCATGACTCATGACTAATCACTAAAGCCTCAAAAGTGTTAACTTAGAAACAGAGATCGCGAAGCTTGACTGCGCCAAAAAACGGAGACAAGCCCCAAATTTTAGACCCTAGTTCAGCTCCAAAATTCATCTGTGGAGTAAATCTAAAATCTAAAATCTAAAATCTAAAATCGACTGACTGGCTTGGGTGTCCGATCGGGAAACCCTTCTAGGGCAAAGCTAAGGTCGCTCCCGCGGCAACTTCCCAGTCGAAACAAGCAACCGCAACCGTAAATTAAGAGGCAAATATGTCAAAATATGACTCCCATCTCAGATGCTCCTTTTGCGGCAAGTCGCAAGAGTACGTCCGCAAGTTAATAGCTGGGCCCGGCGTATACATTTGCGATGAGTGCGTGGAACTGTGCAATGAAATTTTAGAGGAGGAGTTCTTTGACTCCAGTAAAACAATTGGTCAACAGATTCCCCATTCAGAGGTGCGAGAGTCTCAGGGACAAGGAACCAGGCGCCCAGGTCGATCGAATAAATCGAAAATCGTTTTAGCTCAAATTCCGAAACCAACAGAGATTAAGCAGCATTTAGATAACCACGTCATCGGTCAGCATTCAGCAAAAAAAGTCCTTTCTGTAGCAGTTTATAACCACTACAAGCGCTTGAGCGTTGACCAAGCTAAAGATAGCGACAAGTCTTCCCCTGACAGCGATGTAGAACTGCAAAAATCCAACATCCTGCTAGTCGGGCCCACAGGTTGTGGCAAAACTTTGTTAGCGCAAAGTTTGGCGCAAATGCTCGAAGTGCCGTTTGCGGTAGCGGATGCGACGACGCTGACAGAAGCTGGATATGTCGGCGACGATGTAGAAAATATCTTGTTGCGGCTGTTGCAAATGTCAGATTTTGATGTTGAAGCGGCGCAACGTGGCATTATTTATATTGATGAAATTGACAAGATTGCTCGCAAAAGCGAAAACACTTCGATCACTAGGGATGTATCGGGAGAAGGAGTGCAGCAAGCGCTACTAAAAATGTTGGAAGGAACAGTGGTTAATGTTCCCCCGCAAGGCGGCCGCAAACATCCTTACCAAGATTTTATTCAAGTTGACACTAGCAAAATTCTATTTATTTGTGGCGGTGCTTTTGTCGGTTTGGAAAAAATAGTTGAACAGCGTTTGGGTAAAAAATCTTTGGGCTTTATTCAGCCAACAGAAAGCGACAGCAACTCAACTTTGCCGGCGAAAGACAAGCGGGCCGCTGATATTTTGCAGCAGGTACAGCCGGACGATTTAGTCAAGTTTGGTTTGATTCCTGAGTTTGTCGGGCGGATACCGGTGGTGACGGTGATTTCGCCGCTGGATGAAGCAGCTTTGATGCAGATATTGACTGAGCCCCGAAATGCGCTGGTGAAGCAGTATCAAAAGCTGTTGAAGATGGACAGCGTGGAATTGGAATTCCAGCCGGAAGCGCTGCGGGCGATCGCCCAGGAGGCCTATCGTCGCAAAACTGGCGCGAGAGCTCTCCGCAGCATTTTAGAGGAGTTAATGCTCGATGTGATGTACGAGTTGCCTTCTCGCAAGGATGTGGCTCACTGTATGATTACTCCTGAAATGGTCGAGAAGCGATCGACTGCTGAATTGCTGTGGCATCCCGCATGGCGGCAGCACGAAACTGCATAATTTATAATCTGTAGGGTGCTTGTGGCGCACCCTACAAACTACTAGACAAGCCCCCAGATTTATCCGTGGGGTGGCTTTCTCCAATCTAAAATCTAAAATCTAAAATCTAAAATCGCTCAATCGATTGGCGGCAAGTGCGGTATGATGTGATTTCGCGATCGGTTCTAGCGGGGAGCAGCCGTTAGAGGAAACGGGGAAAGTTCGGTGCAAGTCCGGCGCTGTCCCGCAACTGTAATGAAACCCTTGGGGTTTTTCAAGTCAGAATGCCCGCCGATATCTAACTCACTTTTGAACGCATCTGCGAGGTACGGATGATGGATGGAATTAACACGGCTGTACGCACAAAGCACAGTCTACTTGTTTGCACTGCTTGCGCTAGTGTTTGGAAAAACGGCAAGCGCGAAGGCAAAAGCGGCGGTCAACAATTCATGGAAAATTTGTCGCAACTCGCTAAAGATTGGGAGTTTTCTGATAAGTTTGAGATTCAAGAAGTTGAGTGCATGAGTGCTTGCAGTCACTCTTGTGCGGTGTGTTTTGCTGCTGTTGGAAAGTACACTTATCTGTTTGGCGATTTACCAGCAAATGAGTCGGAAAGCGTCGAGGCTGTACTCGAATGCGCGGGTCAATACTATGCTAAACCGGACGGTTTGTTACCTTGGTCTGAGCGTCCTCAAGCTCTGAAAAAAGGCGTTTTAGCAAAGATTCCACCGCTGGCAAATTAGAGCCTTTCTCGTTACCATGCTCTGCCCATTGGTGACAACTTAACGTCAAACCGATCGTCTCTCTTGTTTTTATCGAAATCTAGATCCCCCCTAACCCCCCTTAATAAGGGGGGGACAAGAAATATTCTCAAAGTGGGTCTTCTTAAGGGGGATTTAGGGGGATCTAGACTTCGCCTAAAAACGACATTTATGCTGGGTTTCCTAGTTCCCAGGCAGAGCCTGGTAACGCATACGCACAGGCTCTGCCTTGTATTAAAAGCGCTCCTTTATTCCAGCGAGGCAGAGCCTCTAGATTAGCATTCCCAGGCTCTGCCTGGGAACAAGATATTCCACCAAATAAGCACAAAATTATCAATGCACAAAATTCCTGTTACTGTCATCACTGGTTTTCTCGGTAGCGGCAAAACTACCTTAATTCGCCACTTATTGCAAAATAATCAAGGTCGCCGCATTGCTGTTCTGGTTAACGAATTTGGCGAAATCGGAATTGATGGAGAACTGCTGCGCGATTGCCAAGTTTGCGACGAAGAAGAAAATGTTAGCAGCAATATTGTTGAACTAACAAATGGTTGTCTTTGCTGCACTGTTCAAGAGGAATTCTTGCCGACTATGCAGGAATTGTTGAAGCGTAGAGAGCAAATTGATTGTATCTTAATTGAGACTTCGGGCCTCGCACTTCCTAAACCTTTGATTCAAGCTTTTCGCTGGCCGGAAATTCGCACGGGTGCTACTGTAGACGGTGTGGTTGCTGTTGTCGATTGCGAAGCTATTGCTAGCGGTTCTTTTGTTGGTGATATTGATGCTTTGATGGCACAGCGGCAGGCTGATGATAGTTTAGATCACGAAACTCCGATCGAGGAATTGTTTGAAGACCAGTTAGCCTGTGCCGATATGGTACTTTTAACGAAGGTCGATCGCGTAGATGCGGAAACTCACAAGAAAGTCCAAAGCTGGTTGCAGCAAGAGTTGCGTCCGAGTGTGAAAATTGTGCCCTGCAAAGGTGGCGAAATTAACCCTGATGTGCTCATGGGATTTAATGCGGCGGTTGAGGATGATTTGGAGTCTCGTCCGAGTCACCACGACACTGAGGAGGAACATGAACATGATGATGATATTAACTCGACTTACTTTATTGCCGATCGCGAATTTGAACCTGAAGCTTTGGTGAAAAAACTGCAATCGTTGATGCAGCAGGAGGAAATCTATCGGATTAAAGGGTTTGTGGCGGTTCCCAAGAAACCGATGAGGATGGTGTTGCAAGGTGTCGGTTCGCGGATAGAATATTTTTACGATCGCCCTTGGCAACCTTCCGAACTCCGTCAAACCAAATTAGTGCTGATTGGTCGAGAGTTAGAGCGCGATCGAATTGCAGCTATGATTAACAATTAATTGTCATCAGTCATTAGCCACACACGCTGACCTCAGAAACCGGGTTTCTTCCTATATTTCTCGTTCCTGTTCCCAAAACTCGTAGAAACCCGGTTTCTAGCCCTATGGGTAAGCTCTGAACCAAAGACTGCGTATTCCTGTAGTTAAAAACTCTTAACATTTTTTAATAAACTTGCTACTACCAGCAAGTCTGGTGTAAAATAGCGATAATGGTTATCATTGTACAATAATCGAGGTAAAGTATGGTGACTGCTGGGGCGATCGAATCAGTTCCTGTTACTGTTCTCACAGGCTATCTGGGTGCAGGCAAAACTACGCTACTGAACCGCATTTTAACAGAGGAACACGGCAAAAAAGTTGCAGTCATCGTCAACGAATTCGGCGAAGTAGGCATCGACAACCAACTGATAATTGATGCCGATGAAGAAATTTTTGAGATGAACAACGGCTGCATTTGCTGTACAGTCCGAGGTGATTTAATTCGGATTATCGGCAACTTGATGAAGCGGCGAGACAAATTTGACCACATAGTCATCGAAACGACAGGTTTAGCCGACCCCGCACCCGTCATTCAGACATTTTTTGTAGACGAAGATATGCGGGACACATTAATGCTAGATGCAGTTGTCACTGTAGTCGATGCCAAGCACATCTGGCAGCACTGGGACGCAGACGAAGCTCAAGAACAAATTGCATTCGCCGATGTAGTTTTACTAAACAAAACTGATTTAGTGACTGAGGAAGAATTGGGAGAATTAGAAAAGCGAATTCGCGCCATGAATGCAATGGCAAAAATTCACCGTACTCACAACGCTGAATTACAAATGGATGCTTTGTTGGGCGTCAAAGCATTTGATTTGAACCGGGCATTAGAAATAGAACCCGACTTTTTGGGCGAACACACTCACGAACATGACGAAACAGTAACTTCCGTAGCAATAGTCGAATCCGGTGCTATTGATGGCAACAAATTTAGCGATTGGATCGGCGAATTGTTGCGAACTCAAGGCACGAATATTTTTCGCACAAAAGGCATTTTGAATATGGCCGGAGAAAACAAGCGATTTGTTTTTCAAGGAGTACATATGCTGTTCGATGGCAGACCGGATCGACCTTGGAAAGCTACAGAAACTCGGAAAAACGAGCTTGTATTCATCGGTCGGAATTTAAACGAAAATCAGTTGCGAGAGGATTTTCGGAAATGTCTGGTTTAACTGACGTATTGAAGCATTTTTCATCAGCCTTTTAGGAACAGGCAAGATGCCTGTTCCACAGGAATAAAATTCATTTTTTGTGGGAGGGAACAGGCAAGATGCCTGTTCCACAAGATGAAAATTCATTTTTTGTGGGAGGGAACAGGCAAGATGCCTGTTCCACAAGATGAAAATTCATCTTTTGTGGGAGGGAACAGGCAAGATGCCTGTTCCACAAGATGAAAATTCATCTTTTGTGGGAGGGAACAGGCAAGATGCCTGTTCCACAAGATGAAAATTCATCTTTTGTGGGAGGGAACAGGCAAGATGCCTGTTCCACAAGATGAAAATTCATCTTTTGTGGGAGGGAACAGGCAAGATGCCTGTTCCACAAGATGAAAATTCATCTTTTGTGGGAGGGAACAGGCAAGATGCCTGTTCCAC
>NZ_JAUBTV010000044.1:15789-39393 GCF_036705145.1 Microcoleus sp. B5-D4
GAACAGGCAAGATGCCTGTTCCACAAGATGAAAATTCATCTTTTGTGGGAGGGAACAGGCAAGATGCCTGTTCCACAGGAATAAAATTCATCTCTTGTGGAACGGGCATCTTGCCCGTTCTTAAGAAGAGTGCAACATCTCTGATTCAATAAATATGGGTAACAAAAAGACAAATAAAAGTGAACTAAACCTGCAATTTCACGCTAAAGAAATGCTGTCTGACTACGTAACTGCTGTTACTTGGTCGCCTGACGGCGAAACTTTAGCCGTCTGTTCCGCTGCGGGCGAAGTGATGCTGGCGAAAGTAGGGGCAGTTAATGAATTGTCCTTGCAAAGGCTACAAACTGCCACGGGTAAATCAGCCGATTGCTTGTCTTTTTCCCGCGACAGTCAATTCCTAGCTGCTGGCGGACAAGATGGACGGGTGCAAATTTGGCGCGTTAATTCTGGGGAATTAATTGCTGATTTGGACAACCAGCGTGTCTGGGTTGATAAGTTAGCTTGGAGTCCCAACTGCAACCAGTTAGCTTTCAGTATGGGCCGCTACGTTCAAGTCTGGAATGTTGAGGATAATGTTGTTGAAGTAACGCTGAATTTCGAGTCATCATCTATCCTCGATTTAGCATGGCATCCGATGGTTCAATATCTGGCAGTTAGCGGCTATCAAGGTGTCAAAGTTTGGCATGGCGAAGACTGGGACGAAGACCCGGAAATTTTATCAGTACCCTCTGCAACCGGTGCAATTGCTTGGTCGCCACAAGGAGAATATTTAGCTTGTGGCAATATGGACAATACTCTCATTGTTAATGAATGGGGCAATTTTGAACCGTGGGTAATGCAGGGTTTTCCGGGGAAAGTTCGGGAGTTAGCTTGGTCGGATAAAACTAATTCTTTGGGTGCACCTTTGTTAGCTGCTTCGAGTTCTCAAGGTATTTCTGTCTGGGAAAGAGACGCTGATGAAAGTGTCGGTTGGGATTCTTGGGCGTTAGAGGTGCATGAAAATGTGGTAAATGCGATCGCCTTTCAACCTAGCACATTTTTATTAGCTTCCGCCGCCGCAGATGGTCAAGTTTGTTTGTGGGGGGAAGCAGAACAATTGCTGCAAATTCTAGAAGGTGCAGAGGGCGGTTTTTCCTGTCTCGCATGGCATCCCGATGGTCAATTTCTCGTGGCCGGCGGCTGTGGAGGTGAATTGCTGGTTTGGTCAAAGTCTATGCGCGGCCAAGGCTTCGGGCGACGCTAAGTTGGCATAACGGGCGCACCAGTTGAACCAAAACATAAAAATTGAAAACTTGGTCTTGACAAAATGCTAGATTACAATACCATTTTAGTGGCTGCACTATCCTCAAAGGCGATCGACAATTATGACCCAACAGCAATTTCTCGAACAACTCAACACTATTCTCGACCAAAACCACTTGCTGAAACACCCGTTCTACCAAATGTGGAACGAAGGTAAACTCGACCTCGCAATGCTGCAAGAGTACGCCAAAGAATATTATCTGCAAGTCCACAACTTCCCCACCTACGTCAGCGCTACGCACGCCGCCTGTGACGACATCAAAATTCGTCAAATGCTCCTCGAAAACCTGATAGAAGAAGAGAGAGGCGCTGCTAATCACCCTGAACTGTGGCTGCGCTTTGCCGAAGGTTTGGGTTTAGACAGAAATGCCGTTATCGATCACGAACACTTAGAAAAAACCAGCGAATCCGTTCGCATTCTCAAAGACTTAGCGCGCAGCGAATCGCCCGTCACAGGTTTAGCAGCCCTTTACGCTTACGAAGCGCAAATCCCCGAAGTTTCTACAACCAAAATCGCTGGTTTGAAGGAATTTTACGGCATCGATTCCGAAGCTGCTTTGTCTTTCTTTAAAGTTCACGAAAAAGCCGACGAGTTCCACTCGGAAGCTACCCGCGAAGCGCTGTTAGAACTTTGCCAAACTGAAGAAGCAAAACAGGAAGCGCTGTTAGCAACTGAGAAAGCAACTTTTGCTATCAACTTATTGCTTGACGGCGTTTACGAAGCTTATTGTCAAGCTAAGTAAGCTGTACTGCATTTAAATTGCATATTGGGGGCGGGCTAGAAGCCCAACCCCTACTCCCCACAAGAGTCTAAAGAGTCTAATTATTTTTTTAGATGCAATTT
Source organism: Microcoleus sp. B5-D4 (assembly GCF_036705145.1). Taxonomy (NCBI): domain Bacteria; kingdom Bacillati; phylum Cyanobacteriota; class Cyanophyceae; order Oscillatoriales; family Microcoleaceae; genus Microcoleus; species Microcoleus sp. B5-D4. The sequence goes on from NZ_JAUBTV010000044.1 coordinate 17,936, forward strand.
AAATGCTGATTAGCTTAACCGTAAAAAACGCATAATTTGTAGGGCGGGTTAGCCTAGTGATTGGGGCGATAGCCAACAATCTCACAACAAAACCCGCTCCTTCCTCACTAACCATTTCGGTACTCATTCTCCTCTCTTTCTTGTCAAAATTCCTTGACTGGGACTGAACAATAAAGCTAGTAAAAATAACCCAAAAACAACTAATACAATGGCGGCCCCCGATGGCATATTCAAATAATAGCTGAGATACATACCAGTCACGCTAGCTATAATCCCAATAATTGCTCCTAATCCCATCATTAAATGTAGCTCTTTTACCAACAAATACGCCGTAATTCCCGGCCCGATTAATAGCGAAATTACTAACAGCGCCCCCACAGTTTGCAAACTCGCAACAATCGTCAGCGTAATCGCCGAAATCATCCCCAAATAAATCCAGTTTACAGGTAAACCGGACGCTTGCGCCCCCAGAGGGTCAAAAGTATAGAATAGCAGTTCTTTGTAAAAGATTTTAACCGTCGCCAAAATTATCAAAGTTATCACCACAGTCTGCTGCACGTCCGTCGGTGCAACTGACAAGATATTCCCGAACAGAAACCCGTCTAAGTCTAATTTTGTTGTCCGCAATAAGCTAATCAAGGTGACGCTAATGGCTAAAAATGTAGATAAAATTAAGGCCATGACTGCATCAATTTTTAGGCGCGATTGCGATTGAATCCACGCCATAATTACCGCGCTGATAATTCCCGATATAAAGGCGCCGATCGAAATATTGAAACCTAAAGAAAAAGCCACCGGCAATCCTGCTAATACTGAATGGGCTATCATGTCAACCATCATTCCCATTTGCTGTACAATTAAGTAGGAGCCGACAACGGCGCAGAGAATTCCTAGCAAAATGCCGACGGCGATCGCATTTCGCATGAACTCGAATTTTAGCGGCTCCATTAGTAGGTTTAACATTGAATTACGTCAATAATAGGATTTTTTCAACCACCTTCAATTGCACAGGCGGGATGCCTGTGCCACACTCAATTGCACAGGCGGGACGCCCGTGCCACTATCAATTGCACAGGCGGGACGCCCGTGCCACAATCCACTTCACAGGCGGGACGCCCGTGCCACTATCAATTAATTGCACAGGCGGGACGCCTGTGCCACTATCAATTAATTGCACAGGGGGGATGCCTGTGCCACTATCAATTGCACAGGCGGGACGCCCGTGCCACTATCAATTGCACAGGCGGGACGCCCGTGCCACTATCAATTGCACAGGCGGGACGCCCGTGCCACAATCCACTTCACAGGCGGGACGCCCGTGCCACTATCAATTTTAAAGATAAATCTTTTTTGGCTTACGCTGAAACTAAACTTAAATCGTATCCATAGGCTTTTTGAATATTGGCTGCGGTGAGCACTTCCCGGCAGGTACCACTTGCAATTAACTGCTTATTTAGCAATAATAAATTGTCGTACTGTTTTAAAGTTTCGCCTAAATCGTGGCTGATTACTAGCAATGTTTTATTTTCTGCTTTGAGTTCTGCAAAAATATCGAAAATAATTTCTTCTGTTGCTTTGTCGATCGCGTTAAATGGCTCGTCGAAAAAAAATAAATCGGCTTGTTGGGCGATCGACCTTGCTAAGAAAATCCGCTGCTGCTGTCCGCCAGACAGTTCGCCAATTTGTCGATCGCGCAAATCCCACATTCCCACCCGCAGCAAAGCGGCTTTGACCAATTCTTGGGACTGCTTCGAGGGCGATCGAAACCAACCAGTCTGGACAGTTCGCGCCATCATCACCGCATTCCACACCGTAATCGGATAATCCCAGTCAATTTGCGATCGCTGCGGCACGTAAGCCACCCGCGACAACTGTTCCTTCAGCAGCCGCCCCTGATATTTGACCAAACCGCGACAGGTGGGTATCAATCCCAGCATCGCTTTCACCATCGTGCTTTTCCCCGCGCCGTTGGGGCCGAACACACCGGTTAATTGTCCGGGATCTAACTGGAAATTCACGCTGTTGAGGGCCGCAATTCCGCGATAATTGACAGCCAAGTCTTGCACTTCTAGCATAATTAGAGATTTTGAGAACGATTCTTGTTCGTAGCTACTAGAATAGGATAACTCGAAAAAGCAATAATGATTATCGTTCCAAAGGTGAAAATGTTAAAGAACTTGGCTGGAAAAACCCGCAGATTGTGGGGTACGGCTGTTTTGGCAATTGGTTGCGGAGTGGTTGCGTGCAGTGGAGCACAGAACGCAAGTAATGGAGTGTCAGAGAGTCCCGCCGCAACTCAAACTCAAGCCAGTCCCGCCGCCAACTTGCCCAAAGTCGTCGCCACGACTGGCGTTATCTGCAACCTAACTAAAGAAATCGCTCAAAGTTCGATCGACACCACCTGTCTAATCAAGCCGGGAGACGACCCTCACGCCTATCAAACCAAGCCGGAAGACCGCAAAGCGATTGAAACGGGCAATCTGATTTTATACGGTGGCTACAACCACGAACCCAGCATCATTAAGTTAATTGAATCTAGTACCAACTCCGCACCCAAAATCGCCGTACACGAACTCGCTGTTCCCAAACCGCTGATGGGCGAACACGAGCACGAACACGGCGAAGAGAAAGGGGAAAACAAATCTCATGCAGAAGGCGAAAAAGTCCCTGACCCTCACGTTTGGCATAACCCTCAAAATGGCATCCGTATGGTAGAAACAATTCGGGATGAATTGATCAAAGTTTCCCCCAACAATGCTCAACTTTTTACAAAAAATGCAGCAAGCTTAACAGATGAGTTGCAAAAAATAGATACTTGGATTAAAGCTCAAATTGCGACTATTCCAGCAGAAAAACGCAAGTTAGTAACCACTCACGATGCTCTGAGTTACTATGCCGATGCTTACGGTTTGGAGATGGCTGGAGCTTTGCAGGGTGTGACGACAGAGGAACAGCCCACCGCAGCAAGAATTGCCGAATTGTCCTCAGAAATTAAGACCGCAGGAGTGCCGACAATTTTTGCTGAAACTACAACTAATCCGAAGTTGATGGAGACTGTGGCGAGGGAGGCAAATGTCAAAATTTGGGACAAGGAACTTTACAGCGACGAGTTGGGCGGCCCCGGCACCGGTGCTGATACATATCAGGGAATGCTGAAAACTAATACTTGCACGATTATTTCTGGCCTCGGTGGCAATTGTAGTTCCTTTTCCGGAGAAACTGCACCAAATCCCAAACCATAGATTTTCTAAAGTTCGCCTACTCGCAAGCACCTTACCTTGGCTGGGTACGCAGCAAAATGCAGCCTTTGCAATCGCAGGGGTTTTCGATTGCAAACGCTGCGTTGGCTGCGATGACTTTAAGGTGAATTTTGCTCCTCGGTACTGGGGGGGTTTTGGCCAATTCCCAATTGCTTCTTAGAGGATTTTAAGTCTTTCCAAAGCATCTTAATATCTTTATAGGCTTTCTCAGCACTAATTTTCCCCCCTGTTTCCAGCGAGCAAATATAAGTTATTTTTTGAGCAAACTCCTGCAAGTTGGCATTAAACGCCAAGTTTTCTGGCGTGAAATCACCGTAGTAGCGATTGCGAGGATGTAAAAAATCTTCCCGCTCTTTCATTGCCCCCTCCTAATTAAACTTTTGGTATTCAACTTTTGGTTCCGTCTCTGCTGTTAATAGCACTATTTGTACTCAGTATCGCGGCGCTAACTTGCTTCTATTGTATTGCGTAAGTAGCAATTGTGCTTTTTCGCTCTGTATTTAGTCTATTAATGCAGTTTTAACCTTAAGTTAGCTTTATCTTAACTTTTCTTTAACCTAAAAGCAAAAAAATTGGGAAATGCGGTGTTCGCATCTCCCTTGAGATATATTTGGCAGTTGGTGATTAACCTTTTTTGAAGCCGAATATTTATTTGTGGCACTCGCAGCCGGTGTGGCCGCAGCCTTGGCCGTTGGGGTGCCCGTCAGCGCAAGCACTGGAACAGTATGTTTTGCCGTCTTTTTCAATGGCTTCGCTGGGGCTGACAACGCACGAACATGAAGGACAGGCACATTTTGTTTGGGTGGCGGTAGTCATTTGAGCTTCTCCTGCTGGATTTGTTTGTCTCTACTAATATCTGAACACATATTCAGATATTAGTCAAGGGAATGTAAAAGTTTTGTTACAAAAGGTGGGTCGATCGCACTAAAATGAAAATGAGAATTAAAACTAGCCGGGAAAAGATGTCACCCAACTCTGCTGTTAATGGAGCGATAAGTCAGACTCACGAACAAAACGATACACCAATGTGCGATCGACCGCACTTAGTTGACAGTGTGCGGGCCGGGGACATCCAAACACAAGTGCTCAACACCGCAAAAGCGCAGCGGATGGCTGAGTTTTTCAGTCTTTTGGGTGATGCGAATCGCCTGCGGCTGCTGTCGGTTTTGGCAAAACAAGAACTGTGCGTGTGTGACTTGGCTGCGGCGTTGAGTATGAGCGAGTCAGCAGTATCGCATCAGTTGCGGGCTTTGCGGGCGATGCGGTTGGTAAGTTACCGCAAGGTTGGGAGACAAGTTTTTTATAGTTTACTCGATCGCCACGTTTTTGAACTTTACCAAGCAGTCGCCGAACACTTAGACGAAGAATAATCTTTTGGGCATTGGGCAGTGGGCATTGGCCAAACAGGGCAGTGGGCAGTGGGCAGTGGGCAGTGGGCATTGCTAATCGATTTAAAATTCTGTAGGGGCGGCTTTTACCAATAATTTCGGTTTAAGATTAATAATCTTGTACACCCGCCCCCACCCAACTCAATATTAATCTTCGACGGTGTGGCCCGTAGCAACAACCGCCTGTGAAATTGACTCTTCAGAAGCTTGAGCCTCAACCGTAACAGTCTTAGCTGCGACATCCACATTGACAGTAGCTTCGGAGTCAACAGTTTTGATGGCTTTGGTAATTGTATCAGCGCAGCCGGAGCAGACGATCGAGGGAACGTTAAGTAGTATTGCCATAATAAAAGCCAAATATTGTAGATGACAGTATTGATTGTGCTTTTATTTTAATCTAATTTCGCTTTCCAAGCAAAAGTGCGCCCGAATAAATTCTGACTCTACCAAAGCCAAGTCCTGCGGCGCCGACTAATGACTAATGACTAATGACTAATGACTGATGACTAAAAAAGCCAAGTCCTGCGGCGCCGACTAATGACTAATGACTAATGACTAATGACTGATGACTAAAAAAGCCAAGTCCTGCGGCGCCGACTAATGACTGATGACTAATAACTAATGACTAATGACTAATGACTAATGACTAATGACTTAATATCGGGTATGCAGCGGCCAACGGCGGTGGCTACAGGCCGCAAACTCGCAACTAAATCTACCATATCTGCCAAAGAAAGAGCTTGCCGCGCGTCAGAAACTGATTTTTCTGGTTGCGGGTGACACTCAATAATTAATCCGTCTGCACCGCAAGCAACCGCTGCTTTGGCTAGTGGTGCGACTAATTCTCGCTTGCCGACGGCGTGAGAAGGGTCTACAATTACTGGCAAATGAGTTAACTGTTTCAGCGCTGCGACTGCACCTAAATCTAATACATTCCGGGTGTAATTGTCGAAGCTGCGGATGCCTCTTTCGCACAGAACTACATGAGGATTTCCGTGACTGAGAATGTATTCGGCGGCCATCACAAATTCTTCGATTGTGGCTGATAAGCCGCGTTTTAGTAGGACTGGTTTTCCGGCTTGACCGATCGCCTTTAGTAACTCGAAGTTTTGCATATTCCGACTGCCTACTTGCAGCATATCAGCATAGGTGACTACTGGCTCGATTTGGGCGATCGACATTACCTCTGTCACGACGGGTAAACCGTAACGCCGGCTGACATCGGCTAAAATTTCGAGTCCCTCAATTCCCATGCCTTGGAAAGAGTAGGGAGAAGTGCGGGGTTTGTAGACTCCGCCTCGCAAAGCTTGCACGGAGGCGGCGGATAGTTGGCGGGCGACTGTTTCCATTTGTGCGGAACTTTCGACGGTACAGGGGCCGCCGATGATTAATAATTCTTGGCCGCCGACTGAGACTGTTTCTGAGAGTTTGACAATTGTTTGGTGTTCTGGATGAGATTTGGTTACGAGTTTGGCTTCTAACATGAGGGTATTTTCCTGGAAATTTAAGTGGGTGGTTGACAACAAAAAACCCGGAACTTTTAGGAGTTCCGGGTTGGTGCGAAAAGACAGCGCGACAATTTACCCAGAACTTTTGTTGGGCCAAAAATAAAAGCTGTTGTACCAGTTACTGAATAATGTCATTGCTGTTTTCGCTTGTACTGGATTGGTTTTTGGGAAAAGAAGTAGAAAAAACAAAACCGCAGGTGTTAATCTGCGGTTCGCCCGGATGTTCACAGTGAATTACCAATTCACTCCGGGCGAACTTGGCTGCACCAAAAATAAAAATAGCTGTTGGCTGTGAACTTGGCTGTGAACATGGGTGAAGTGCTGCGATTTGTGGATTAAACACAATACTATTGGATAAGCTAGCACAGACTGGTAGGAATGTCAAGCTATTTTGAGAAAAAGATTTGTAGGGGCGGGTTCACCAACAATATCTCACAAATACAAACAATCTAAATAAACCCGCCCCCTCCCCACCAATAACCTACATCAACCTTGATTTCATCCCATCATCCAAACGTATAGAGCGATTTACCGTTGGGTGGGGGCGGGTTTACGAGATTGTGGATTATTGACGATTATTGTGGGTGAACCCGCCCCTACAATTCCCGAAATGATTAATCCCAGCCGAAGTCTCGATCGCACATTTCGGCTAGTCTTTGGTTGTGCGATCGAAAATATGCTCTCAATTGCTCGTATATTGTCTCGTTGATGGGCGGATATTGGGTGGCGTTGTATTTTTCGTAGGTTTGTAGTTGGTGCGGCGGCAATTCTAGAAATTCTAAGACGCTGTTGTATGTGCCGAAGGGATTGGTATATAAGTCTTCGCTTTTGAGGATTAAAAGTTGTGATTTGGGAAAAAGTTTCATCCAGGCTGGGAGTTGATCGGCGTAAATGCCGCGGGTTAGATAACTGTGGTGTTGGTGTTCGTAACTGTAGTAGTTTGGGTTGGCTATGAGTTTTTCTATTTCGCCTTGGAGTCTTTCGGGTTCGGAGGCGATCGCACTTTCTAATGATAGGGATTCGTAGCCTATTTTGATATAGTAATAATAGTGGGAGATTGCGCGTTCTACGGGGTTTCTCAGCAGGGCGATTATTTTAACTTTCGGACATAAATCATAAATTCGCTGGGGAACTTGGGGGTGACAGATATAGTAGGGGCTGGCTTCTCCGGTTAGTAGGTTTTCGCCTGTTTGGGGCTGGGGAAATTGGGCATAGTACCAGTCTGGGCTTTTGTCGAATTTTAAGTCGAAGTAATGGATTTCTTTTTGGGCTGCGGGGGCGATTTGGGGATGTTGGATTAAGTAATGGTACAGGGATGTTGTGCCGCCTTTTTGGGCGCCGATGATGATGAAGTCGGGGGGTTTGGGGGGTTGTTTCATGGGTTGTATGTTTTATATTTTGCAGTTGTACTGACAGTGTTTCGGATTTGGCATTTGTACCTATAGTCCGCCGGGGGTTAAAACCCGCGTCTCATAGCGCAAGTCCTTTGAAAAGGACTGAAGATGTATAGCAATCCTTGCATCATTTGCATAATTATTGTAGGGGCAATCCCCCCGTGGTTGCCCGATAGATAGGGGGTAGGCACGGGGGCACTACCCCTACAAATTTATCTGAATCATTTAGGATTGCTATATTTATCTATCTAATATCTTAATATTTGATTAGTCCTATGCAAGAGGACTTTAGCTATGAGACGGGGGTTTTTAACCGCCGGCGGGTTGGGGGGCATTACGGCAATTCGATCGCACTTGGGGGCATTACAGCAATTCGATCGCACTTGGGGGCATTACAGCAATTCGATCGCACTTGGGGGTATTACAGCAATTCGATCGCACTTGGGGGCATTACGGCAATTCGATCGCACTTGGGGGCATTACGGCAATTCGATCGCACTTGGGGGTATTACAGCAATTCGATCGCACTTGGGGGCATTACGAAAATTCGATCGCACTTGGGGGCATTACGAAAATTCGATCGCACTTGGGGGCATTACGAAAATTCGATCGCCCAATTGAGATTTGATCCCACTCATACCAATTTAATGTGAAGTTGCATATATTTCGATCCCCCTCGCATCCCCCTTAAGAAGGGGAGTAGGGGTTGACTTTGAGAAGAATCTTGTCCCCCCCTTAGTAGGGGCGGTGCCCCCGTGCCCGCCCTTGGTTAGGGGGGATCAGATTCTACGGGGCCTCATATAAAATTGGTATCACAGGCTTAACCACAATTCGATCGCCCACTCTACATTCTAGATTCCGGTGGTTGAAACCGAGCCTAGACAAACAATGCCTGCCGGGGCGGGCTGGGAAATACATCGTCTATGATCGTGATCCGTGTTTTTGGGCGATCGAATTCACTCTGGCTCTGACCACTGACATTTCAATTTAACTAGATTAGAGTGGAGTTAGGAATATCTAATTCGTGGGGGGCAAATCTTTCGCTGAAAAATATATTATCGGCGGCGATTTTGGTTGCGGGTTTGTGGGTTTTATTTTTCAGCCAAAGTACAAATTTAAATTTGTGCAAGAGGCTGATATGCAGGTTGTGGAAAATGGGAACAATAAAGATGGGATTGTACTGTCGAGCAGTAATTACCAGCAATACCATCTCTGAAATTATTCAGGAAGGCGTCAATGTTTAAGAGCAAATTATCCAAAATTATCGTATCCCTGCTGCGGCGGATTGCTGGTGTTACCAGATCCGGTGCCAAGCGGCTGATGAGAGCAATGCTGCAAACCCTGATGGCTATGGGCCGGAGGGCGAGACTGCCGGTGGCGGGGTTTGTGCTGCCGACGGTGACGATGGTGTTGCTGGTAGTGATATTGTTGACAGTGGCGATCACGCTGCGATCGTTCGATCGGGCTAATACGGCGCGTAACGTGCGCGTGAACCAGCAGGTGCTGGCGGCCGCGACTCCCGCGCTCGATCGGGCGAAAGCGAAAATTCAGTTTATGCTGCAGGAAGACCCGCAAAGACCGACAGCTACTCCCTCCGACAATGAAATGTACCGGATGATGTCGGCTACTGCTTCAGCTCAGGATATTTATACATTCGGTGGTGAAGATCGGCTGACAGTTAAGTATGACCTCGACGGGAATGGTACAGTCGCTCCCTTTGACTCTACGAAGCTCCCAGATGCGGAAAAAGACGAACAGATAAATACTGCATGGAGATATGCGGTTGATACCGACAACAACGGCAAGTTTGACACTTTTACACTTTATGGTATTTTCTTCCGCAGTCCAGAGCGCAAAACGACTTCGCCAGATGCAGGGAGTTTTATCAGAGCAAGACAGCCTTTAGAGGCAAGAACTCCACCGATGACCGGGAAGATAGCAGATCCCAGGTGTGCTGCAGCGGCTGGTACTAGCGCTAGTTTGGTAGGCGATTCTGGCTGGTATAAATCGGAAGGCAGGCTGAAAAAAAGCTTCTTTGTTTACACAGTTAATTTACCCATCACGAAGACGGGCATAGCGGGGCTGGATACTACAAAATATGAAGAGTTTAAAGGAACTCCAAGCTTTTCGGCTCTAGAGTACCAGCAAGACCAAAATCGGATTCCCCTCAGTAATAATGCGGTTGTTTATGAAGATGACTTAGAACTATCTGCTGGGGTTGATTTTAGTATAAACGGGCGGATATTTACCAATAGCAATTTTTTCGCAACCACACGCGCGAACTTAAAATTATTTCAAGTCAGCAGCCCCAATTCTTGTTTTTATGAGCAAGAAAACAGCAAGATAATTGTTAGTGGCAATGTAGTTAATGCTGGGGTTGTCACTCCCGCTAAAGATGTGAGCGTGGATCTTTTTACACTAGGTGGACAGCCAACTACAAAAACACTTAGCGCATCCACTACCACCGATAAATTAGACGTACTTTACAACAACCAAGGTTACTCCGAGCGCCTCTCAAATCTAGTAGACTCATGGATTGCCAGCACTACTCCGACTCCTCCAGCCTTAAATAGCTATACATATCCAATAGCAGCAGATCCATTCTCAGTCCAGCAACTTACAAAAGGGCCCGATTTTGTCACTAGCCGCAGACGAGCGCTGGAGGGTTACTTTAAAGCAAGAATGCGGAAAGTGCCTTTTAAAGAAGACACCACTGTAACTCCCTCAACTGTCATACAGGGTACTGGGGATACTCTGGGCCCTATAACTGAGTGGAACCTGCTTAATAAACCACCGGCGGAAACTGCGATTAGCGGAAGTCTTGCAGGGCCCAGTGGTATCCAACTGGTTAATCTACCAGCAGTAAACCCCACTTTAGAACCTACCAATGAAAAACTTCTGGGCGATCGCATCCAAGTAGGCAACAACTTACCACAGCAGCGGTGGGACGAGACCAGTACACCGCCCAAATTTATCGGGTTAGAACCGCCACAAACAATTGTCGGGTTCTGGCAAGATGAAAACGGGGCCGACACTACAGAAGTACGTACTCGCACCCCTCGCGTGACGGAACTCGCTGACGTGGGATCGACAGACCGCGGGGGATTCTGGGAACTAGCAGCCGCCCAAGCACCTGAAACACCAGTTGATGGCGTTGGGGGTCTACGGGTAGTCACAGGGGGCGGGGTTTACGAACGTGTGGATTCTTTTCTACCCCCGCCTGGATGGGACAATCCGACAACAACTGCGGTAGAAGCATCAGCGACATACGACGATCCGGCCACTACAGGAATTACAGAAACATACCCTATTGTCTGGCCGGACACTATGCCTATGTCGCCTGTACTCGGAGTGCAAAAAGTTTATAACAATGGGACTGCTGATACTGTTGCACCTGCGAACAGTTGGGCGCTGCCTACTATTCCATTTCCTGCCACTTCAGCAGCGCTACCAGCAGGGGGTAGTACCATTGACCCCAACACACGCAAGTATGCCAAAGGCGATTTGCGGATGCGAGCAACAGCAGTTTATCACTATGCAGATAATGCCTACGATCCTACTAAACCCGATCGTCAAACCCCCATTGCCTGCATCAGCAGTTATTACGACCCCAGTACCTCTTCAACAGCGAGAAACTTCGGTACAACCCTTCCAGATGTCAGCGGCGATTTCCTACCGGGAACGACTACGCGAGCAGGGACGCGCGACGCTCTAATCGGCTCAAACAACGGGGTAGTTTACGGCCCTCCTACTGCTACTACGCCAAGACCCGCTGCTTCTGTAAAAGATGCAACCACCGGCTTACTGGGAGGCGCGAGCCCAACTGAACTAGAGAAGCAAGCAAATTACGTTTTCCCTAACGGTCGCTTTGCCAATGAGCCTTTAAGAAATGCTTTGCTGAAGGCTCCAGCTAGTCGAACCTTGGCGGATAACGCAGCCATTGACGCTACAATGTGCGCCTTTGGCATTTTGGTTACGCCCGGTTTCACCTTGGATGCTAAGCCTGTTCCTGCTATTCCTGACGGCGCGATCAAGGAAGTGGCATTTTTGGATGCGCGAAACATTAAGGCCATAGACCGCAACGACTCAGCTACCAATGTTGACGAAACCTTTACCCTCAGCAGTCCCCTAACAGGAAATCAAAAAGCCAAATTATCAGGAAAATACGACCTCGCCCTGGAAGAACGGCAACCCCTAGAAATTCGGGCTACTGTCTTGGATATAGGCGAATTGCGGAAGACAATTACAAAGAACATTGCCACAGGGCCCTCACCAGAGTATTTGCTGCCCAACAGTGGCATCATTTATGCCACTAGAGACGATGCGCTAGCCGATCGCAGCGAGCGAAAAGAAACCAGCGCAGGTTCAGGCGTTTTTGATGAAGATAAAAGCAAAACCGTTAGTCCCACAGACTCTCGCCTCGACCCTACCCGCCGTCCGAACGGGATTATGCTAATCAATGGAGAAAAGCTGTTCCGGGGGGGCGCTACCCCTGCAGGAGTTACTACTGTGGAAGACGTGGTAAAAGAAAAAGGCTTAACCCTGGTATCAAATTTGCCAGTTTATATCAAAGGAGAGTTTAACAAACACACCCAACAAGAGTTTACAGACGGTGCGGGTACTGGCTTCTATGCTCGCAGTAACCTCAATGAAAGCTTTGCCTGTCGTCAAGGCGACCCGCGGCTTCGTAATTGTACGGGTGATTACTGGCGACCCGCAACGGTGCTGGGGGATGCTGTCACCATACTTTCTGGCACTTTCCGTGAAGGCTTCCGCAATGAGGGAGATTTTGATCTGAGAAATAATGCAGGCGGGGCGACATTTGGTACTTCTACTATTGCCAGTCTACCAGCTCCTCAGCCTGCTACTCAGCTTCGCCGCAATCAAGGATTTTACAACAATAACTTTGTCACCAATGGACTCAGTAGCGGAGTATTTGATACTACTGGTGTTCTTAATGGGGGCGGCACAAGACTGACGGACACTAGCTACCGGACTATTAATGGTAATGGTCTAAATAGTTCTTACTTCAATAACTTTGTAACGCCTATCCAGCGACGCGGGGATTATCCAGAGTATTTAATGGAAGTCTGCCCAAAGCTGCCTGTTTCGGCCTGTACGGAAAATGATTGGTATGTCGATCCAGGTGCTGCACTAAAAACAGATGCGATGCCTACAACTTTCGCTGCGGCTACTCATAAAGCAGGAACAACTGCTAGGCCTCCGGCTACAGAATTGCAACGCTTTCCCCGTCGAGTTGCTTTTAAAAGGACTGCGAGTAATGATTTAGATGGTACTCCAACTAACACTAAAGTAACAGCTTTAGGACTTAATGGTAACACAATTTCAGACTATGACAGCTCTACCGCCCCGCCACCTCCGCAGCCTAACTCTCTCTGGTTTGCCTCGGCAACGGCTAGTACCCCCCCTCTAGATTTCGGTAGTGCACAGCCCCCGTTTTTTCTCAACGCGGCCACAGCTTTAAATGCGTCAAGTAAGTTTCAATTTATAGATGGGGACGTAGCACCAGCAACAATCACATCAAATCTAAAGCAGCAGCCGCTATTAATGCCGGTGTTGCAAATTCATGCAACAAATAGTGTTCCAACAGCAGGCGTACTACAAGAAGGTCAAATCGTCGAACTAACGAAGTGGCTGCTACCAACACCTGCATCTCCGAACATTCAAGAATTCAATCTAATAGTTGGGTCAGGAGACGTTCCTTCACGGAAAATACCAAATACCACTACAGGTGAGTTTAATGGCGGTCTGCAAAACTTGCCCCGCTTCATTGAAAACTGGAGAGATGGCGCAGTTACTACCAAAATTATAGGTTCATTCATTCAGTTAAATCGCAGTGCCTATAGTACCGCACCCTTCTTGTCGCGGTTAGGGAATTCTCTTCCTCGCAGTGCTTTCTGTCCGACGACAGTTGCGAGCTGTACTCTGGCTACTCGGTGGTATCCCGATAGTTACAAGACTTCTAACGGTAGCGGTTCAATTCCTTTCTTCAGTCCGCCCGGTCGGAATTGGGGCTTTGATGTCGGCCTATTATCTCAAGCACCCGACTTGTTTACCCAACGGTTTACGGCTCCTAGCACAAAGACTACACCGGCGGAATTTTTCAGAGAAGTACCTCGCAATGATGACTGGGTACAAAGTTTGATGTGTGCTTTCGATAAGACGGGGACAACACCAGTTGTCAGTAGCGATTTGCGCCCAACTAATTCATTCTGCAAACTCAAAGCAGGTGCCTAACCATGAATAAACTACTAAAAGACAACAGCTACTCACAACCCTTGTTATTCAAGGGGGCAAAGACTAAAACAGAATTCGTCGGTCAGCAGGCCGAGAGTAAATCTGACATTTGTGCCCCAAAATCGAAGTCACGAGATAGTGGCTACACGATTATTGAGTCGTTGGTAGCGATGATTGTAGTTTCCGTCCTGATGATTGCGATCGCCCCCGTGATGGCCTTCTCAGTAGCAACTCGCGTCCAAGCGCGGCGGACGGAACTGGCCACCCAGGCGGCTACAGCTTATATCAACGCTCTCAGAACAGGTGCTATAAAACCCGGTGTAGCAGGATCGGGTTTCCCAATACAGGCACCTGCAGGTGATTTGGCGGGTGCACGAGTTCCTACCGTCGGCGAGACATACTGCGTTGACATGGATGGAGGAGGTTGTTCCCCCAGTAGCAACAAAGACTTTCGCGTTCAGGGCGCTTGGCTAAATAAAGATACATCTATTACTGGTGGCGATCCCACCTCAAAAGGATACCAGCTCTTAGTCCGGGTTTACAGGGCTGATTCCTTTGATGGCACTGTAACTTTGAAGGCTCCAAAGAATGCGAAAAAGCAATCTGTTGTGGGTTCAGGTTTGGGCGATCGGACAATGCCAGTAGTAGAAATGTCTACAGAGATTCCCGCTACCGGAAATCCTTCGTATAAGTCAATCTTGGAGCGCCTCAAATAAACACCATAAACTACTGTATGCCCATAATTACAGTGAGTGTTATTAGATGAAAATCCCTCCCAACGACTCGCCAAAGGAAACAGTCAAAATGAAAACTTTACTCAGGTTGCTTCTCAAAACTCAGCACCAGCGAAACCGCTCAGGGCCAGAACAAACAGAAAAGGGCATGACTCTGGTCGAGCTATTAGTCGGAGCAATTATGGCGTTTTTAATCATCACGCCGATGCTCGGTTTTGTAGTCGATATGCTGAATACCGACAGGAGGGAACAAGTCAAGTCCAACACCGAGCAAGACCTTCAGGCCGCAGTTGATTTCATAGCCCAAGATTTGAGCCAAGCTATTTATATTTACGACAATATAGATATCAATGGAGGAACCCGCGGCAGCGTTACAGTTACTGGCATTAAAAGTCAACTTCCTGCTGCTACCGATGCCACTAAAATTCCGATCCTGGTATTCTGGAAGCGGCAACAAATTAAAACTTCTGTTCCTATTAACTCTGGCACGATCCCAAAAAACTGCGACGCTACTAAATGCAACGACACCTATGTATTGTCATTAGTTGCCTACTACCAGTTTAAAGACAATGACCCTACTTGGTGTCAGCCTTCAGGAGGCAATTGTCCTACCCGTATTGCTCGCTATGAAATTAGGGATGGAGTAAGAAAACCTGACCCGGTTGCGGGAGATACTAATCTTCCTTACTACAACAAGGCTGATACAGACGAAGATACTCAACAACCAGATCCAGCTTTTAATAAAGATTTTGACTTTACTAAACCTACCCAAAATGTGACACTTACGGGGGGGCTGACAAATGCTACATCTGGGGCAACCAAGCCAGAGGTACTGGTTAACTACATAGACCACGGTTCAGGGTCGATATTGACTCCATGCACGACTGCTCTTGGTAATCCTACCGATCCAAAAACTTCAACAGCAATCGGAGAAGGCACTCTAAAAGTAACTGATACAGAAGGTAGAAATAGCTTCTACGCTTGTGTAGATACAGCGAGAAACATAGCCAGAGTTACGCTCAGAGGAAATAGCCTGCGTCGCCTTGAACCTAGTAATGTTCTTTCCAGCGCCAACAATTCGGCATATTTCCCAACCGCAACCGTTCAAGTACAAGGTTTCGGTGCGGTAGGAAAATAAGTTAGGCCTGAAACACATTTCCGAATCGCCGCCCGCCGATAAACAATAGGAGATTACCATGAAAACCCCACCAATATTATTAAAACTTTTGCATAAGTGTGCTGCCAAGCCCAGCCCTAATTTCAACAAAACTGCATCCAGAAAAGATGATGGAGGATTCACGCTTCTAGAAGTGCTCGTGATAGCGTTAATCGTAGGTATATTAAGCTCGATCGCCGCTCCCGGTTGGCTGGGATTCATCAACAGACAAAGAGTTCGCACTGTGAACGATCGAGTCCTCCAAACCTTGCGAACCGTACAAAGCGAAGCCAAGCGAACTAAGAGCGATAGAGTAATTACATTCTCTAATATTACTACTGCTCCTTTTGACCCACCAACAGCTACTATTAACACAGCTCCACCCCAAACTTCTCCCCTACAAACAGTGACTTTCAATGGTGGAGGCGAAATTAAACAAGGACAGGTTAAGCTTTCTGCTGCTAGCTGTCCTCCCAATGCCCAGTGCACGGCTGCTACCTCACTTACTTTTAATTATAACGGTGTAGTCGATCCACAGACTTCAACCAATCCCACATTACCTCTTGTGGTAACAGTTGCTCCTGCCGGTGGCGGTACAAAGCAGTGTGCGATCGTGGAAACTCTGCTAGGAGGAATGCGAACTGCTGAAGGAAATGATTGCAGGACTGTACCCTCGTTTTAAATAAATTTAGTTTTAATACATAACATCAATTCCGCCTAAGTGCAGAATTGCTAAAATCTATTAACTTAAATTATTTCATATTTCAAATCAAATTAAAAAAGTCAAAATATGCAGCTAGAACTAAAACAAATAATCATCCAGCCAGGAACTCAACTATTACTAAAAGACATCACCTGGCCGATGTTTGAAACCCTACTAACAGAATTGGGAGAAAGTCGCGCATCCCGACTTTCCTACAGCAAAAGAACATTAGAAATCATGGTTCCGCTAATCGAACACCAAGTTACCAAAGTCCTGATAACTGCTTAACTAACCAAGCGATCGCCCCTTCAACATCAGCAACCTGCTCAACATCCGCAATCGGCGGCCGCTGCACCATCACCACCGGAATTCCCAGTTCCCTAGCCGCCACAATTTTCGCATAAGTAGCACCGCCCCCGCTGTTTTTACTAACAATCGTATCAATCTGATATTCTAATAACAATTGGCGCTCATCTTCCAAAGAAAAAGGCCCCCTTGCTAACAACAATTTACCATTAGGAATAGGAGTATTGAGTGCCGGAGGATCGATCGCCCGCATCAAAAACCAAATAGCATCCAAACCAGCAAAAGCAGCCAATTCCTGCCTACCAATAGTCAGAAACACCCGCTGAGACTGCCCTAATAAAGCCTTTGCAGCCTCCGAGTGGCCCGCAACTTCAATCCAGCGATCGCCCTCCACCCTCTCCCAAGCAGGACGCACCAGCATCAAATAGGGCACATTACACTCAGCAGCAGCAACAGCAGCATTAGCAGAAATCTGAGCCGCAAACGGATGAGTAGCATCGATTAAGAAGTCGATCGGGCGATCGTCTCCTAGGGCTCCGCTAACGAGCAAAAACGCCGCCAGCCCAGCCGCCCCACCAAACCCGCCAATTCGCACCGTACCCGTTTTTGGGGTAAAAGGCTCTTGAGTGCGTCCTGCTAGCGAAGAAACCACCTCTATATCAGCAATTTGAGACGCTCTTGCCGCCAATTCAGCAGCATCCCCCGTCCCGCCCAAAATTAGCAACCGTTTTTTCACCAAATTATCCTTACCAACTACACAAACTGGCGGTTAAAACTCACATCTTGCACCCTTCTCGCTTAACAGGCAAGATGCCTGTTCCACAAGAAAATTCACTCTTTGTGGAACAGGCATCTTGCCTGTTCCTAAACAAGTAATTGAGAATAGTGCAACATCTCATATTATGTCCGGTCGATTCTCGCTTAACAGGCAAGATGCCTGTTCCACAAGAAAATTCACTCTTTGTGGAACAGGCATCTTGCCTGTTCCTAAACAAGTAATTGAGAATAGTGCAACATCTCATATTATGTCCGGTCGATTCTCGTCGCCGAGACTTTTCAAACATCTTCTAACCAACGCCCGCAAATTCGGTTAATAATATGCTAAGTAAAGTTTAAACGACCAACAACGATGATTCGCTCACTTTTGACATTTTTTACAGTATTAATTGTAACCGGGTTAGTATGGTTGGGAAATATCGCCCCCGTAGCCGCACAAGTACAACCAACAGATATCACCGATCCTCAACAGGAATTGGGAGAACTCGTTCAAAAAGCTTTTGAAGCTACAAATGAAGGCAAATTTCCCGCCGCAGAAACTTTTTGGACTCAAATCATTGACAAATTTCCCTCACAAGCCGCCGCTTGGAGCAACCGAGGCAACTCTAGAGTCAGCCAAAACAAACTACAAGCCGCTATTACCGACTACGAAAGAGCGATCGAACTAGCACCTGACGCCCCCGATCCCTACCTAAACCGCGGCACCGCCCTAGAAGGTTTAGGACGCTGGGAAGAGGCGATCGCCGACTACAATCATGTACTAGAATTAGACTCCCAAGATCCAGCCGCCTACAACAACCGAGGCAACGCCGAAGCAGGTTTAGGAAAATGGGAACAAGCAATAGCCGACTACAGCAAAGCCTTTGAACTAGCCCCCGAATACGCCTTTGCCCGTGCCAACCACGCCCTCGCACTTTATCAAAACGGGCAAACCAAAGAAGCAATTCGCAACATGAAAAACATCGTCCGCAGATACCCCCAATTTGCCGACATGAGAGCCGCCCTCAGCGCCTGTCTTTGGGAAACAGGAAATCGCGGCGAAGCTGAGAGCAATTGGGTAGCAGCCATCGGCCTCGACTCCCGCTACAAAGACCTCGATTGGGTTGCCAATAACCGCCGCTGGCCACCACTTGCAGTCAGTGCATTAGACAAATTCTTGCACTTGAAATAATCTCAAAACACCCATGAAAAATTGCGAGCATCCCCATAATTGTGGCGTATAATTCCTAAAAGGGATGCTCCAAAGAATTGCCAAATTTCATCCTAATACCAATTTTAAAAAAGAATGCAACAGTATTCTTGTTCCCCCCCTTGGCAAGGGGGGGCTAGGGGGGGTCGAAGAGTGTTGCACGATTTTAGAGAAATGGTATAAGCTAGCAGTAAATAAACTCTTGAAAAACAATCATAATTATTCCTCCTTCTTTCTTCTTTCTTTCTTCTTTCTTTCCTCAATATTCACCAGTACACCACTCGTTGCCAAACTTCTTTATTCTCAAAACTCGTATTCAACTTCTCCAGAAACAATCCTATCTGTCACCAATATTCTGTATAGTTCCAGTTCTTCAACAGTAACTTTTCCGTCCGCCCAAATCGTTCTCTTGATGTCTTCCATTTCTTGCTTAGATATCTTGCCGTTAGCAACAGCTCGCTCGATTTGGACTTGGAGCTTTTCTAGTTGCCGAGTTTCTTCCGGCGTAGGTTGTTTAGCACTCGATCGCGAAACTAACATAGTTGCTTTCTCCTAGAGTTTGACCTCTACTCTGTACTAAGCCGCAGCAGCAGATATTGTCAACTCAAAGATGCAAAAATTGACAAATAAATGTAACAAAACTACATTTACTTGTCAATAGAATAAGCTGCCAAATTTTTTAACAAAATTACATTTGTTTGTCATTGGTTATTGATTATTAGTTAACTGACAACTGACAACTAACAACTGACAACTGACAACTGACAACTGACAACTAACAACTGACTAATTCCCAAATCCGCGCAGCCGTCAACTCCTCCACATTCCTAAAAACCGCTGCTGCACCAGCATTTTTCAGCACCGCAGCATAAGCCTCGCAGCGCTCAGCATCATCCAAAACATGAGGCGGCAAAATTCCAGCCCCCAGCCAAACCCGATTTGGTTGCACTTCCCGCGCCTTCACAACCGTGTAAATATCGGCAACAGTATCTCCCGCGTAAATCACGGGCAAATTTTTTTCTAAACCCTGCAGGTTTTCCAACTGTTCAATTGCCGCGAAAAGTCCAGCCGGATCGGGTTTTCCCGGTGCATCTTCCATCGCCACCAACACCGGGGAATTTAAACTCAGTTTCCCTGACAAAACATAAGCAGCTTCATCCCGCATCGCCCCGCTAAAAAAGCCCCAAACAATGCCCCCAACCGTTAAATTTTCCAGGTAAGCCGGACTTAACAACAGCGGTTCGTCACAAATATAACCAGTCCAATTTTTCTCATCAGGCCCGCGATAGCGACTTTGGAAAAAAGCCACTAATTCATCATAGTTGAGAGCGAGTTCGTTTCTCGATCGCCCAATCCCCTCAAAATAACGGCAAACTAACTCGAAAGACGCCTGCCAGTCATTATTCCACACACCCTCAGACTTCAGAGAGTCGATATCGAGAGAATTCGGGCGAAAAGCACCCGCCGTGAAATGTTCCACCGCATCCGCAATCGCCCGCCGGTAGGAACCGGACACATCCCGCACCACACCGTCAATGTCGAAGACTAAAATAACTCTGTTCACAGCTTAACTATCCTTGTACCTAGGGGGGGTGAGAACCCAAATTTTATCTGTTCCCAGCCCCTGATTGGCGCTAAAACCAGCCGCGCCACAAAACTTTTCATGGCCGATGACCAATTATCGAACAGAGTGTGCTACGCTTAGCGATTGTAGAAATTTTTAACAAGTTCGATCGGAACCCTGGAGGTTTGCTTGTCCAAGTTCATCTTAAAAGTTCTCTGGCTAGAAGAGAATGTTGCCCTCGCCGTTGACCAAGTTGTCGGCAAAGGAACTAGCCCGCTGACATCCTACTTTTTCTGGCCTCGCAAAGATGCCTGGGAAGACCTCAAAAACGAACTCGAAGCCAAACACTGGATTGCTGATAACGATCGCGTCGAAATCCTCAACCAAGCCACAGAAGTCATCAACTACTGGCAAGAGGAAGGCAGACGGCGCCCAATGACTGAAGCTCAGTCAAGATTCCCCCTAGTGACTTTTACCGGCAGCAACTAAGCCCCGCTTTTAGTTGCTACCCATATACATTGCCTGTTATGGCTGACGAGGGGAAGGAGAGAGGGGAGAAGGCGAGAGGATTTGACGCTTTTTCCACCTCGCCGTGCAACATACAATTTAAATGCGCTACAGCTTATATTGATAATAAATCCGATTTTGAAACCTAATCGGGTTTTCGGCTAGGTCGATTAGAGATTTATTGAAAATAAAGCTCTAAAATCGGCGTTTTTTTGATAATTAATACTGACGCGAAAAGTGATTTGACGCGCTGCTTATAGCTTGTTATGAACAGGCAAGATGCCTGTTCCACAAGAAAATTCCCTCTTTGTGGAACAGGCATCTTGCCTGTTATTGAAAAGGGTGCAAGATGTGAGTTATAACTGAGATGTTGCACCCTTTTCAATCAGCCTTTTGAACGGGCAAGATGCCCGTTCCACAAGAAGAAAATCTACTCTTTGTGGAACAGGCAAGATGCCTGTTCCACAAGAAGAAAATCTACTCTTTGTGGAACAGGCATCTTGCCTGTTATTGAAAAGGGTGCAAGATGTGAGTTATAACTGAGATGTACCCTTTTCAATAAGCCTTTTGAACGGGCAAGATGCCCGTTCCACAAGAAGAAAATCTACTCTTTGTGGAACAGGCAAGATGCCCGTTCCACAAGAAGAAAATCTACTCTTTGTGGAACAGGCATCTTGCCTGTTCTAGGAAAGGGTGCAAGATGTGAGTTATAAC
>NZ_JAUBTV010000044.1:39493-57583 GCF_036705145.1 Microcoleus sp. B5-D4
CACAAGAAGAAAATCTACTCTTTGTGGAACAGGCATCTTGCCTGTTCTAGGAAAGGGTGCAAGATGTGAGTTATAACAAATAACTAATAACAAATAACTAACAACTAACAGCTAACAACTAACAGCTAATCACCTCTTCGCGGAATCTATGGGCGCCGAAAGTACGATCGACCAGACCGAACAGCTACCGCTGGTAGTAAATCCCGACATTCTCCAGCAAGCTATCCTCTACAAAATTAATACTCGCATCATCGCTCGTGGAGAATTAGTTTTCCCCTGCGTTCCGGGAATGCTAAGCCACTATCTCAAGTCCATAGAAAAGCTATTTAGCACTCTCGACAGACCACTGCCCGAAGACCGCAGAGACGAACTCAGCAAGCTGTTAGCCACCAAGTTAGAACAAGGCTACCGCACCTCCACAGCATCGATGCTGATCCTACAATACGAATCAGTGCAGCCACCACAAACCGGTTTAGCCTGCAAAGTCATTGTTACTACCTCAACAGTTGGAGAACAGTATAAAAGCTGGGTAGACACCAGAGAACCTCCGCTTTTCGGTTCTCATCCAGACGCAAAATTGATGACAACGGCTGCTAAATTGGGCACGCCCGATCGAGTGCGGATTTTGGACGTGGGGGCCGGTACCGGCCGCAATACCTTGCCCCTAGCGAGATTGGGCTATTCTGTAGATGCGATCGAACTAGCTCCAGCTTTTGCAGAACAATTGAAAGCCGCAGTAACAGCCGAAAACCTTCCCGTGACAGTAACTGAAGGCGATGTGCTCGATCCCTTAATGCGGATGAAACCAGCCCGCTATCAGTTGGCAGTTGCCGCCGAAGTCATCTCACATTTTCGAGACAGCGATCAAGTACGGCTTTTCCTCGCCAAAATGTGCGATTCCCTGTCTCCCGGAGGCCTGTTGCTGTTCAGCACGTTTTTAACCGTCGGCGACTACCAGCCAGATGCCCTCGTGCGACAAGTTGCCCAACTCTCCTGGTCTACTTTATTTACCCCCCAAGAACTCGCCACCGCAATGGAAGGGTTGCCCTTAGTCCCAATATCGAACGAATTGGTGTTTGAATATGAACGCCACCACCTGCCGGAAGAAGCCTGGCCACCGACGCCCTGGTTTCCCAGTTGGGCCACCGGTCGAGATGTCTTCCCAATGGCAAACGCCCGCCCGCCCATGGAATTGCGCTGGATTTTGTGCCGCCGCAGTTAAAAAATTTTGTCATTTCTAGGCGGACACAGCAATCAAAACTGTTAACCGGCACTAACAGTTTCCTCATATCTTTTTCTTTCAACAGGTTAAATCCGGCTCGGTGTTAATATTGCCCAGCCGGGACACAAAAATTTACAAAAATATATATTAAAATGTAAAGAGAGCGAAGTTCGATCGCCCCTGGGAGACAAACCCAGTGTCTGATTAGATCCAACCCTTGCCAACCTTTTATTTCTTGCGAAAAATTGGGTGGCTAATGGCAATCGGGCTTGCATAAAATTCGATCGCCATCTTGATGGGTGCAACTAGAGTTAAGATCAATTCAACAAACCTATTCCTCCCGATAGATGACTTTTTAGGGAATAGGATTAACCAATAGATTAGCTCGCTAGTTAGCGATGCTGCTGAAAAACAAATATGCTTTTAACACATCCACTACAAGCGTTTGGAGCAATCTTCGGGCACAAACCTTCCACAAATAGATCATCGATCGACCAAAAAACCAGTAAAAATTATTGGGAGGGGAATATTGAGTCCGCTGTAAACGAACAAATTGACTGGTACATCCAAGTGGAAATGCTAATGAGTAACGCTAAATCTTCCTGCACCAATGAAGAGATTACTGCTTGGCTGCGGGGATTGCTGACAATTGCTTGGGCAGACGGCAACTTTGACGAAGACGAGCAAAAAATGATTGCACATCTAACTCAGGATGAACTACACCCGGTATCTTTTGAGGAGGGTTTTGAACCCATTACCGCAGAGGAATTAGTCGCTGTGTTAGGGAAAGACACCGCTAAAGGCGAGGATTTTTTGAGGACAGCAGTCATGGTAGCTTTGGCAGATGGTACCTACTCGCTCAGCGAAGACGAGGTAATCTCTAAGTTTTGCACAGCTTTAGGGCACAATGTAGAGGCGATCGAAGCTCTGCGACACACCATCGAAGACAGCAAGTGCGATGATCCGCAGGGGCCCAGCAGCCAAATAGTCTTTGATGCCAATGTCGCCCCCGTCGCCGGAACACCCCTTTCATCTCGGCTACCTAAACCTCACCACAAAGATGTCCTGCAACCCGTCAAAGACTGGCTTGACGGCTGGGAAATTCACGACCCCAAATTGGCACACTTTGTCTGTAAAATTATTCCGCCCCAGTGTCCGTTTGAGCGAGATGTCGTGTTATTTGGTCACAAAATCGTCCATATTCCGGCGATGTGCCAGATTAACCCGCTTTACGAACAGTTAGTGGGGATGCGCTTTCGAGCTCTCTGCTATTTGGCAGATGAATGTAAGGAAGATGTATCGTCTTATTGTTAGTAGTTAGTAGTTAGTAGTCATTAGTCATTAGTCATTCTTGTGAAATTTTGGATTAATGATTGTAACTATTAACCAATGACTACTATTAGTCCTGAACGCAAAAACCTGGTTTTTCTACGAAAAAACATCATTACACCCATCCGCCCCAGTAGAAAAACCGGGTTTATTGAGTTTTTGTGCGTGAGTCCTGCTAATCTCAAATCTGCTTTGATAATACTAATTCAACAAAAGTTTTGGTACAATCCTCAAGCTTATACAAATTATTAAAACTCGTCGATTTAGGAGCCGGACACGGCATTGCCGTTTCCCTACAGATGCTCGCCTACAATCTCTCGCTCAGCACTACTTTTCACAATAGGTAAAATTATATTTTTCCGGAAACTGTAAATAGCCACTAAACTTGGCTGTCGTCCGCCGACCCGGGCTAAAGAAAAAGAGCAATATGGTACTTGGATCTGGTATAATAACTAATGACTAATGACTAATCACAACTAACAATTGACAATTGACCAATGACAAGTGATATCATTTCCGGTCGATTACCCCTAATAAGGTAGGGGCGGGTTCACGAAAAATATTTGCCAATAATTGACAATCTCAAAAACCCGCCCTCTTAATCGCTCGATTGGACATGATATGACAACTGACAACTGACAACTGACAACTGACTAAATTATGCAATTTATCGATCGAGCAGATATTCAAGTCGCAGCCGGCAAAGGGGGCGACGGTATGGTAGCTTTTCGCAGAGAAAAGTATGTACCGGCGGGCGGCCCCTCTGGCGGGACGGGCGGCAAAGGCGGTTCCGTGTATATGGTAGCGGTGGAAAGCCTGCAAACGCTGCTAGATTTTCAGTACAACCGGATTTTTAAAGCCGATGACGGGAAGCGGGGCGCGCCGAAAAATATGACCGGTGCCGGTGGGGACGATCGCACGATCGAAGTTCCCTGCGGTACAGTAGTTTACGACGCGGAAACTCAGGCAATCTTAGCAGATTTAGTGACGCCCGGACAGACTTTTTGCGTAGCTAAAGGCGGCAAAGGCGGTTTGGGGAATAAGTGTTTTCTGACCAATTCTAACCGCGCTCCAGATTATGCGATGCCGGGAAAAGAAGGAGAACACAAATTTTTGCGTTTGGAATTGAAGCTATTAGCTGAAGTCGGAATTCTGGGGATGCCGAATGCTGGCAAATCCACCTTAATTTCCGCTTTATCTGCGGCCCGCCCCAAAATAGCAGATTATCCGTTTACAACTTTAGTCCCCAATTTGGGCGTAGTCAGAAAACCCAGCGGCGACGGTACGGTGTTTGCAGACATTCCGGGATTGATTGAGGGGGCGCACGAAGGCGCGGGTTTGGGTTACGAGTTTTTGCGGCACATTGAGCGGACTCGGTTGCTGCTGCATTTGATCGATATTACCGATGAAGATCCGATCGCCAATTATGTCACAATTCAGGAAGAATTGAAGGCTTACAGGCGTGGTTTAGCCGATCGACCGCAGATTTTGGCTTTTAATAAGGTAGATGCGATCGACCTCGAAAGCGAAGAAATCGGTAATTTAACCAGCCGACTTCAAGAAATTAGCGGCGCTCCTGTTTTGTTGATTTCCGCCGTTAGTAGACTTGGATTGGATGAATTGATGCAGCAAGTTTGGCAGAAACTCGACGAGATGAACGAGAAAGAGGCTGCTGAACAGTTAGCAGTCGCGAGTGTTTAATCCCTTTCCGGTTCCTGGAATTTCCGTGAAGCCGTTTGCGGAAATCGACAATACTCGCATTGCTCTCCCGCGCGTTGGGTCACGACGCGACGCAGAGTGGCTGGTACATAACTCATGCTTCTGTCTGTAAGCGTTTGTAGGCGTGAGCTTTGGCTAAACGCACCCAATGTTCTAACAGCAAATAGCGATCGAGTTCGACTTCCTCTCTGGCCGAAATAGTGCCGGATTTATTGCGATAGAGCAGTTCGCTCATGCGGGCTTGCAACGCAGGTGTGGGGCGGATGGCGAGGATTTCTTCTGGGCTGGGTTGACTGGCTAGCACTTCGACGATTTGGCGATCGTCTTGGTAGGAGATGGTTTCTGCGGGGGCGAGTTCCCGAAGTGCGCGATCCAGGGCTTCCGGGAGACGATCGCCCAATTGTTGTAGTTTTTCGCCGAGGATATCGGGAACTTCTAGGATAATTTGCATTAGTGCTGATGTGAGGAGGGGAATTCCCTTGATTGTAACAAAGGGAAAAAATGCCGTTAACTTAAATCCCGATCGGGGTATTGAAGCTGCATAGCCCGATATTTGCACAGTTGTTCACAATGGAGATAACTGGCGAATTTGCCCATTGTAATCGACTCTCACCCTCCCATCTTGAGAAACCGTAACAACCGTTTCTACAGTATAGACAGACGAACCAGGCTTGTTACCCTTAAAAGTAAAAGTCCAAGTTCCATCCCCATTGTCAACAAACGGCGATTCCTTAGAAGTACCGTGCATAGAAGCTTCAGCTCGATAGTTGCCTAAACCCCCATTAGCAATTTCTGCTGCTTGACGGGCTAAGTTTTTTGCCCGATTGAGTTCGATATTATTGTTAATCACTCTCACGCCATCGGTCTGATATTCAGGAGCAGGATTGCTCAAGGCGGGGGAGACTCCAACAGCTAAAGTTGAAAGCGCTACCAGACAAGCAAGTCGAATGTTTAGTTTCATAATACAAACTGATTTATAGTTTGATAAAGTCTACAACACTTGCCCGAAAAAACCCGGTTAAATTTTCAATTTTTAATTTTCACTTGTGAATCTGCTGGCGTTTCCCCACCGTACAAATAGCGGTAACTCATCCGAGAAATCTCCCGAATCAATGTTTGAGCTGGCTTTTCCGTTTCCGGCGGATGCTTCACCATCACCGCCACCAAATAACGCTTACCGTTCGGCAAATCCACCATCCCCGCATCCGCAAGCATTGTATCAATGTTGCCGGTTTTGTGAGCAATAACTGAACCTTCGCCTAAACCTTTCGGCAGCAAAGAATCATTTCTAGTTTGGCGCATAATTTGCAAAATGCGATCGCGCGATTTCACCGATACCAAATTACCCCGATCGATCTGGGCTATGATATTAATCAAATCCTTCGGACTGGTAGTATTAGTTCCCTCCAAATCTGGCAAATTATTACGCAGAACCGTGGTACTCAAGCCCCAATTTGCAAACTGCTGATTCAAAACCTCAGCACCTCCCAACAACTCAATCATCATATTTGTCGCCGTATTGTCACTGACAACAATCATCTTTTGGGCAACTTCCAAAGCCGAATACTTCTTACCAGGAGCCTGGTCTTGCATATCCCCAGAACCGCCGACAATGTGTTCGGACTTCAGCGTCAGCATCTGATCTAACTGCACTTTGCCCTCATCTACTGCTTGGAAAAAAGCTACTAAAATTGGTACTTTAATTGTGCTAGCTGAAGCAAAAGCAGTATCGCCATTAAAATTTAAGTAGCTTCCAGTATCTAAATCGACTAGAAATATTCCGGCTGTCAAACTAGGATTTTCTGTTGCTAAAACCTGAACTTGGGTTTTTAAAGCTCCTAATTCTTGATTCAGTTGCAGCACTTCTGGGGTTGCGGATGCTGCAGATGCGCTATCGGCTGGGTTTTTCTGCCCTGCGGTAGTTTGTTCTTCTGTCGCTACAGTCGATGCTCGACTCACAGCATTTACCACCGACAGCAGCGTACCGCAAATCACCGCTATCCCAACTCCCAAAATCAGCAAGCGAGTAGCGTACACCAATGGGGGCACGCTCCGAGGTGCAGAGCGTTTACCCGGTCTCTGACTCGCTTGGGGGCGCGGTTTAGGGACGGGGGTTTTTTTGGCATCTGCGGGGATTACCGTGTCTGGAATGCGAACTGGGGGCGAACTGGGAAGACTTCCACGGGTTGCAGGGGGAGTCGCAGTTGGGATCTGGCTGTTGGGATTGCTGGCGATCGAACTCACATTTTCCCGCTCCAGAGTCGGGTTCGGAAACTCGAACATATCGACAGCAGCGAGGCCTTTTTTGCCTGGTTGGCGAGTCTTCGACTGCGGAGTTTTGCTGGTTCTGGGTTTTCTGGGGTTAATTGCCGATCGAGGATCGGATAAAAAGTCTTGTGTGGTAAATTCTTCCGAAGATGTGGGAGAATTAGCTCCAATTCTGCTGCCGCGGCTTTGTTGCGGTGGCAAAGTCGCAGGTTCGGGCGATCGAATTTCTGAATTGCCGTTTTGCGGTTGCCGAGGGCGACGGCGGCCCGAGTTGCCAGACTGACTTGCTTTGCCGGACTTGGGCTGCTTTGAGCCGGAGTTGGGAGAGGATATCGAGGATATCACCGATAATATCGATCCTTTGGGAAACCGCTCTGCCACGTCTTACTCCTTCATCACTACTGTAAAGTTCAAGTTTAAGATTTTTCAGCTTGTCAGCCAATCAATTTTAGATTTTAGATTTTAGATTTTAGATTTACCCCAGACGCTGCATGGTATCAGCAACCGGGTTTATTGCCCGCAAATTATCGCAAAGCTTAGGTTTTTAGTCAAGAAACCCTGTTTTGAAGGTGACAACTGGGTGCAGGAAAGTTCTCCTAGCTGTCCGTTGGATTTTCCGGTAACGCCCCATCCAGAGTATCAGAATTTGCCTCTCGTGGGTAAGTTTTGATTGCCCATTCTGTTTGGCGGAGGACGCCCCGCAGCATGGCGACTTCATCCACTGTCGGATAGGCTCTGTTATACAAACGGCGAAATTTTTCCATCCGGCTTGCTGCTGTGTGCTGCTGCAAATATCCTATTTTTAACAGCAAAGTTTCTAGTTGCTGGTAATATCCCTCTAAATTTTCCAAGGGAGCCGATTCCTTCTGGCCACTGACAACCGACAACTGACAATTGACAACTGACTTGTATAGTTCGTAACAGCAGATAGCGACGGCTTGGGCGAGATTTAGGGAAGTGTAGGCATCGCTGCTGGGAATGCGGATCAGGCGTTGAGCGCGGTTTAATTCGGCATTGGTCAAGCCGCAGTCTTCTCGGCCGAAAATGAGGGCGCTGGGGGCTTCTAGGAGCCAAGGCAAGGCATCTGCGGGTTCTTCTAGTTGTGTTGGCAACGATCGACTATCATCTCCTGTAGTTGCGATCGCTCTGACACACCCAACCAAAGCAGCGGGCAAACTCTCGACTACTTTGGCAGTTTCGAGTATGTCGGCGGCGCGAACTGCCATCAGTCGGGCTTCTTCCCCTAAATGATCGCATTGGGGATTTACCAAAACTAATTGGTGCAAACCCATATTTTTCATGACGCGGGCAACAGAACCCACATTCAATGGGCCTGCAGGTTCGACTAAGACTATTCGGATGTTGGCGCCGGCCGTTTCGAGCATTTTTATTTTGGGAGGTGTTTGGCAGAAAGTAGGTTTTTCCTTAGCCACAGGCTTTCCGGCCTGTTCCACAATCCAATTTAACTCTTGTGGAACAGGCCTCAACAACAGGCAAGATGCGGGTTGTTTCCTCAGCAACAGGCTTTCCGGCCTGTTCCACAATCCAATTTAACTCTTGTGGAACAGGCCGGAAAGCCTGTTCATAATCGCAAGATGCCTGTTCCACAATCAAATTTAACTCTTGTGGAACAGGCCGGAAAGCCTGTTCATAATCGCAAGATGCCTGTTCCACAATCCAATTTAACTCTTGTGGAACAGGCCGGAAAGCCTGTTCATAAAAATGGTACAAGATGTGAATTAGTTAATCTCTTGTCAAAATTAGCATGGCAAAGCAACGATCGAAATCTGATTTACCGACAAAAATGTGCCCAGTGTGCGATCGACCTTTTACTTGGCGCAAAAAATGGGCCGACTGCTGGGATGAGGTCAAATACTGCTCCGAACGATGTCGTCGCCGCCGTTTGGCGGCTCAAGATTAAGAATTTAGAGCAAGTTGCTCGAACAAAGCTAAGATTGCAAAGGAAAAATTTTAGGTTATTAGGTTATAAATTATGGCATCGCAACAAGTGCAACCAAAGCTAGTTATTCACGGCGGTGCCGGCAGTTCTCTACACAGTAAAGGCGGAATTGAGGCGGTGCGGAAATCGCTTTACGATGTTTTGGAGGAAGTTTATCCGCTGCTGAAAGACGGTGCAAGTGCCGTAGATGCAGTGGTGCGGGGCTGCCAATTGTTGGAAGATGACCCGCGATTCAATGCCGGTACTGGTTCTGTGGTGCAGTCGGACGGTCAAATTCGGATGAGTGCTTCGCTGATGGACGGTTTGATGCAGCGTTTCAGCGGGGCGATAAATGTTTCTCGCGTTCAAAATCCGATCGAACTTGCTAAATTTTTGCAGACTTCGGACGATCGGGTTCTCTCTGATTTTGGTTCGGCAGAATTGCTGCGAGAACTTCACTTGCCGATTTACGATCCGATGACGGATTTGCGTTTGCACGAGTGGATGCAGGAACGCCAAGGCAATTTTAGCAAAGCAATGGCTGACGTGGTTGCCGAACCGGCCGGTGTGGGTACGATCGGAGTCGTAGCTTTGGATGTGCATGGACGCTTGGCTGCTGGGACTTCGACTGGCGGCAAGGGTTTTGAGCGGATTGGGCGGGTTAGCGACTCGGCGATGCCGGCGGGAAATTACGCGGCAGGGAGTGCGGCGGTAAGCTGTACGGGGATTGGCGAGCACATTATGGACGAGTGTTTGGCCGCGCGAATTGTGATTCGGGTAACGGATGGTTTGAGTTTGAAAGCTGCTTTTGAGCGTTCTTTTGCTGAAGCTGACGAACGTCAACGGGATTTTGGCGCAATTGGAATTGATGCTAGCGGGGCGATCGCTTTCGGCAAAACTAGCGAGGTGATTTTGGGTGCTTTTCACAACGGTATGCAAATGGGCGATACTTTGGAAATGAGCAAGGGAACGCTGATTTTTATTGCTTAAAAGGGCGATATAAATTGTCAGTCTGCGGTTCAGATACCCGACTTTTTGAATAATTCGGGTATCTCGCTCGGCGTTAGTTTTATATCAAATCCGGTGCCATCAGAATTAATATTACCCACAGTCAGGACAGGGCGCCGTGCCCTTTCCATACAATTAATCTGGCGATCCTTACATAAAAAGCGAGGAAGATTTATGATTTTGGGCTAGGAAACGGCATTGCCGTGTCCTCATTCCTTAGACTCAGAAATTAAGCGAATTTTTCCCTGCAATCTGGTAAAAATTAATTCACCATCAGTTACTTTTCCCTGAGCAATTTGCTCGGTGCCACTAGCAATTTTCTGTTTGAGTTCTGCC
Organism: Microcoleus sp. B5-D4; assembly: GCF_036705145.1. Classification (NCBI taxonomy): domain Bacteria; kingdom Bacillati; phylum Cyanobacteriota; class Cyanophyceae; order Oscillatoriales; family Microcoleaceae; genus Microcoleus; species Microcoleus sp. B5-D4. The sequence continues at coordinate 49,315 of NZ_JAUBTV010000044.1, forward strand.
AGACGCTTCTGTTTCAATGCAATATTTCTTTCTTCTGGCAGTTGCATTGTCTGGGCCCCTCTAAAAAACCTTAAATCAATTATACTCCAATAATTTAATCATCGCCCGTCACCTCTCTAATCTTCAATCCGCAGTTGCCAAAGTTTAACAGTACCATTCTCCCCGCCGCTGACGAGACTTTCGCCCAAAAGCCCGATCGCCACCGCAGACACAGAGAGCATCTCAATGAAAGCCGCCCTCCGCTAGAAATTCGAGTTAGGAGTCAGGAGTCAGGAGCCAGGAGAAAAGAGGAAGAAGGAAGAAGGAAGAAGGAAGGAGCCAGAAGAAGTGTTTTTACAAATATGAGATGCTCCCGATCGTGCCGCGGGTGGTGCCGATCGCCAAAATTTGCCAGTCGGGGCTGACAAGCGAATTTCAAAGGTGGTACCCGCCACGTGATTTATCCGTGGAATCAATCCCAAATCTAAAATCTAAAATCCTCAAGAAAGAGCATTTATCTCGCGCAAGTCAATCTAAAATCTAAAATCTAAAATCTAAAATCGATTGACGGCGACGGATTCGTGGCGGTGTACGTCTGCCAAACGCTTCAGCAGTTCGCCGTTTTGCAGGTTCCAGAGTTTGACTGTGCCCGCGCGCGATCGTGTCAGCAGCGTTTTGCTGGCGGGACTGAAAGCCACTAGCAACACGGCTGTTGAATGTCCGAAAATCGTCTGCTGCAGTTCGCCGCTGTGCAAACTCCAAATTTTCACTGTACTATCCTCTGAGCCCGTTGCGAGGAATTGTCCGTCGGGACTGATAGCTGCAGACAAAATCCTGTCTGAATGGTGGAGAGTGGCTTTTAAGATGGCGCCGGTTGAGGTTTTTGGCTGCGTTTTATATCCGGCTATTTCCAGCCAGTCGATCGCATCTCTCCAATTTTTGAGAGCATTTCGGGGTCGATTTGTCAATAATTCTATATATCTGTACAAAGTTTTTGACAAGTCAACTTCGACACCTTTGATTTGTTTGTTGAGAAATACCGCAATTTCGGCTGGGCTGTAGCCGCACAGCAAGCCGCAGAGGTGCCGCTTTTCTACGGGTGTCAGCCCTCTTCTGGTGTGGGGGGCGAATTCTTGTTTGGCATTTGCCAAGTCGGTGTAAAGCTTTTGGATGTCCCAGCCGTTGCTGGCGCGTGCAAATGGTTCTTCGGGTCGATCGAGGGTAGAGGGTATCATTTGCGGCAGTCGCGATCGAGTTCCTAGTCTAATTCCTAACCAAAATCCTAACATTCGCTGTGCGCGATCGAACTGTTTTCACCGCTAATCTATTTTTAACACAGCAAACAGGGGAAAGAGTTTCAGATAGAAAATCCGTTCCTTTACAGTTGGCAAAATAACTATACATCAATCGGAGAAATAGAAAATGCCTGGAATTGCGATCGGCTTATTTTTCATCCTAGGTTTAGTTTTAAGTCTTGTTGGCTATTTTTGGGGATTAGTTCAAGCTTTTGGAGAGGAAACTATTTGGGGAGTGCTTTACTTACTTGTCCCCTTTGCCTCATTGGTTTTTTATATCAAGAATTGGAGGAATCAAACCATCAGAAAAACATTCTTAATTCAATGTGCTGGATTGCTAATGTTTGTATTGGGAGGCATTACTACTTCAGTATTTTATGGCAAAAATTTTGTAAAAACCTCTGACTCTGGGCCTAATGTAGAGCAGGGATATAACGAGCAATCGCCTTCTTCTTTTGCTTCTGGTTTCAACACTTCTCCATCACCCTATCAAGAGTTATCTCCTGCTTTCGAGTCATTTCCTGCTGCCGCAGCACCTGTTGCTGAGCCTAATTCTGCTTCTGTTGCTGCTCCCAAAAATGACTTCAAACAATCTATGAAACTCGGCTATATCTACTTCGGGCAGGGAGACTATCAAACCGCTTTAATCAATTTTAACAAAGCTTTACAGGTACGTCCGGGCGATGCTTATGCTGTCAAGGCTGCTTATAACACCAAAAGTGCGATCGTCCAAAGCAATGTCAAATAATAATCCGTGCATTAAAAATTGCCTACAGCGGATATATAGCCCAATACGGTTCACTTAAGACTCCTTATGCTCGGAGATCCCCCTAAATCCCCCTTAAGAAGGGGTACTTTAAGAGCTTTCTTGTTCCCCCCTTTTTAAGGGGGGTTAGGGGGGATCGGTCTTAAGTGAACTGTATTGATATATAGCAATCCTAAGTCATTTGTAAATTTCTTACTCCCTCCCCTTGATAAGGGGAGGGTTGGGGTGGGGTCAAAAATTTACGACTCCTGCAAGGATTGCTATATATAGCGGTTCTCAAGCGTGGTGAGGTATGTCCACGGAGGCCACGGAGGCCACGGAGGCCACGGAGGCCACGGAGGCCAGTCGTACCTCATATGAGAGCTCGAAAGGCTATAAGTAATTCACATTGTTTTTAAACTCAAAAATTAAACTAATGAAAATTCTCAACCAAACACCGACTCAACTAACAATTAAAACTGCGAGCGCCTGGGATGGTTTGCTATTAATTTCTCCCTTCATCGTCATTGGACTATTGCAGATTATTTTAGCATCAAATTGGATAGGTGGAGGTATATTTTTGTTGTTTTCGCTGTCTTTGTTGGACGGCGCGATAGATGAAACATACATTTTTGATAAAATTTTTAGCAAAATGACCATTAAACGACGGGGTGTGTGGCTTCATGATGTTACCGAATGCTCAACTCGGGAGATTTCTGCGGTGGAATTAGAGGAAATAGGAGATAGCGAGGGAAATCGTAGCTATTATGTTGATTTGTGGATGTTGGGGGGCGATATCATCTGTTTAAGAAGCTATTCACTAACAGAACAATACAAAATGGCTGACTTGATTCGCAGCTATATCTCGATTAGCGATAATCGCACGCTTAGCAATGTATTTGCCCTACAAATCCGTGAACCCTAGCTCTCCCGTAGGGAATCGCCCAAATCCATAACTAAGCTGTTGTGCATTTAAATTTTGTGTTGAGGGCGGGCTTTCGGGCCCAACCCCTACTCCCCACAAGAGTGAAAGTTGATTTGACCAGGGAATTTATATGCGGATTAGCTTAACGATAATTAAATAGGCGCAAATAAGCTTGACAATGTAACAAAATGTAAACCTGTACTCACCTGGATGATTACTTTCCTACGGAACGCGAAGCTAACGTTTCATTCCCCATAACATAATTAATATATTTTTAAGATTCATCTACTTTAAATCACGGAAAGCTATCTTAAACCCAGCCGCAGGTAAACTCGCGACCTTTGTTGTCGGTCAGACATTTTAGTGCTAACGTATTACCAAAATAAGAGGGGTCATGGCAGAGGACGACTTCAAATAATATATAAGTTAACAATTCGGCCGATCGGGGTTAGTAAGGCGATCTGTAACATCATTTTGGGAATTTAAGGGTGAGATAAATGAAAATAATCAAGCAAACAGCAAGTGAATTAATAATTCAGACTCAAAGTATATTTGATTTTTGGTTCCCTAGTTGTTTATTCATGACATTGGGACTGATCTCGCTGACTTTTGACTATCATGCAGCAAGTCTGAGCTGCCAGCGATTGCAGGCAAAACAAGGAAAATGCCAGATTGTGCGATCGAATTTACTGGGGTCGAACATCAAAGAAATTGAGCTTGCTTCTTTGCGGGGAGCTAAAGTTGAAAGATGCGGCTATAAAACCAGAGTTGTACTTTTGACTTCTGTTGGCACTGTTCCTTTCACTGCTAACTCCACTAATTGGGGAACCCAAGACGCTGTGGCTTCTGACATCAATTTTTTTGTTAAAAATGCAAAAAATCGCTTGCTGCGCTTAAGCCAAGACGATCACTGGTTGGGATGGACAGGAGGCATATTTTTGCTCGCAGGAATCGCAGCGATCGTCTTGAGAAATAATGAAATCTACAGCTTCGATGAAACTTTAAACACCTTGACTGTTAAACAGCGGGGTTTGTTGGCACGTAAAGTCATGGAATACTCTCTGTGCGAGATTTATGGCGTGGAAGTCGATCGCACAAAAGATCGGGATCATGATATTTGGTACGAAGTCAGACTGTTAGTTTGTGGAGGCTCTCGCATCTCCCTACCCCGCACCATGAACCCATACCAGCAAGCAAAAATCGCCAAAGCGATTAACAACTATCTGCACCAGCAAAATAACCAAAAATAGCCGATCGCGATCGACCCGATTTCTCAAGGTTGCGGACTTACGCAGAAACCGGGTTTTTCACCAAAATCTCTTCGAGAGTGCGATCGCTTCCGCTATAAAAACCCGGTTTCTTTGGTATCCAGTGCGAAACTCGCGATTGGGTGGAAACTCATCATCTAAAAAGTGAACAATCGTTCACTTTTTAGGTTCTTTCAACTGCCAACCTGGTTTGACAACTTGCCGGGAACGGGCAATTACTAAACAATCATTCGGCACATCTTCTGTCACCACAGAACCCGCCGCTACAGTAACATCTTCCCCCAAAGTTATCGGTGCAACCAGCACGCTGTTAGAACCCGTTTTACTCCGATCGCCTATTTGAGTTTTGTGCTTGTTTTTTCCGTCATAATTCGCCGTAATTGTCCCAGCACCGATGTTGACTTTTTCTCCCAAAGTCGCGTCGCCTAAATAAGACAAGTGAGCGACATTAGTTCGATCACCTATTTGAGTATTTTTCAATTCTACAAAATTGCCGACGCGACAGTTAGCCCCAATTTCTGCGTGTCCCCGCAAATGTGCGTAAGGGCCAATTCGCGAATTTTCAGCAACCATACTGTCAGAAACCACCGAATAAAGCACAGTCACATTTTCCCCAATCTGACTGTTTTCGATCAAACTGCCGGGGCCAATGCGACTCCCGGAGGCGATCGAAGTATTTCCCCGCAAGTGAGTTTGCGGTTCAATTACCACATCCGGCTGCAACTCTACTGTATCGTCAATGGTGATGCTGTTGGGATCGAGCAGCGTGACTCCTGCCGTCATCCACTTGTCCTTTATCCGCGTTTGCAAAATATCGCAAGCTGTAGCTAAATGTTTGCGATCGTTAATTCCCAATATTTCTTGATAATCTTCCACATCCACCGCCATCACCGGACTGAGGAAATTTACCGTATCAGTTAGGTAATATTCTTTTTGGTCATTATCTGCCTTCAATTCTGGCAAAATTTTCTCTAAATCCGGCCAGTGAAAGCAGTAAACACCTGCATTAATTCGGTGATTTTGCTTTTGAGCTTGTGTGCAGTCGCGGTGTTCGACAATTTGCTGGACTAAGTTTTGACTGTCAGTAAATACTCGACCGTACCCTTGAGGATTCGGCAAATTAGCTGTCAATAAAGTAGCAGAGTTTTGATGCTGTTTGTGAATGGCCATCAATTGTTTGATAGTTTCTGCCCTCAGTAAAGGTACATCCCCATTTAAGACGAGCAAGTCTCCTTGAAATCCCTCTAAGTGAGGCAGCAATTGTTGGATGGCATGACCGGTTCCCAATTGTTCGGTTTGTTCGACAAATTCTAGGGGAGGAGATTGAGGATTTTTCCCTGATATTTCTTGACCTCGAATCAGGGATTCTTTAACGAGTTCGCCTCGATAACCGACGATGACAAGTCGCCTGGTAATTTGAATTTCTTGACAACTTTGGAGGACTCGCTCAACTAGCGATCGACCGGCCAATTCGTGTAGAACTTTAGGCAAGTCAGATTTCATGCGCGTGCCGCGTCCAGCAGCTAAAATTGCTATTGCTACCATTGTGCGATCGAGTTATTTGCTATAAAAACTTGAATATTGACTAACTGATGATATCACTCGCTGTCCGCCGATGGCACTGCGATCGCACAAATTTTTCATCTCAAATTTGCCATCTCGCATCCGCGGGATCGAGGTTTTTTCCAGCCGGATGCTGGTTGTAGGGGCGATGCTGGCAATATCTGGACTGGTGCGCCCGGTATCAAAAACCCGTTGCAGCCGCAGTATTTGACAATCAAGCATCCAGGATACCCGCCACGTGATTCATCCGTCCAGAAATAAAAAACCTGTATCCGATGAAACTTGCCGAACGTATTTACCTCGCGCAAGTCAATGCTTCAATTCTTTAATCTAAAATCTAAAATCGCGCAATCGATTGACGGCTGAGTCAGAGAACTTGCATTCCTCACCAAAAACCTGAATTATGGTTTTAGTAAGCAATGCAAGTCCTGCCCCAAGGGATGCCAGGGCTAGCGAGAGTGATAATTTGCATCTTTGGGCTGGGATTTGCCACGATACATTATACTATTTGTTGAATTTCAGTTATTGTGTTTTCAACTCCAAAAAACTCTTTCTGACTTTTTCATTTTTTCTTCCTTCTACCTTCTATCTTCTGCGTTATCAGGTGTCCAGCTATGACAGAGCTTAATTTTCAGGAACTTGCCAAGCAGGGAAATCTCGCCACTGCGATCGCATCTTGGCTCAATAGCCAGTTGCAATCTGAAGGCATCACCGCCTCCGCGAATCTCGACGGCGACTGTTTGGATGTAATTCTTGAGGCCGAGCAGGTACCCAGAGAAAATACATTAGTTGATTTTGTCCGCACCGAGCTGACGAATTTGCAGCCGGATTCGATTCGCAAAGTGAAGATTGAGGGTCGAGAAAGCGGTCAAATTGCTGCTGCTTGGAGTCAAGAGTTTAGTTTGGAGAACAGCACTTTGGAACGACAGACGTTTGCAGGAGAAGCTGTACCAAATACTGGGGTTGCTAATATAGAGAACCGCACAGAGATGGAGAATAATATTATTGAGGAGGAGAAACAGCCGGAACTTGCTGCATTTGAGAATCGGCTGCGATCGACTTTCATTGTAGTTGGGCTGGTAACGGGTATGTTGGCGATCGCCGTGGCGGCGTTTGTCGGTAAAATTTTGAACCAGCCGACAGCAACTGCGGGGGAGAATCTTGATGAAACAGCCAATTTAGCAACTGCACCAGATACTTTTCGAGAAGCCGTTAACAGCGCACTCAAAGCAGCAGAATTAGGCCGATCGGCAAAAACAAAGGAAGATTGGACTACAGTTACCGATCGTTGGCAAGAAGCGGTATCATTAATGAGAAGAGTACCAGTCTCTAGCCCCAACCATCAACTAGCTCAAGCAAAAGTAATCGAGTATCAGAAATATCTGCTTTACGCTCAAGAAGCAGCAGTAACTCCCCCTCTGCCAACTCCAACTCCCGCACCAGCCGAAAAATCACCTTCGGAAAAAGCTACTCCTAAAAAATCTAATTCGCCCAAAGAAACTTCGGAAAAAGCTACTCCTAAAAAATCCAATTCTGAAAATAGAGCTTCTGAGAAAGCAACTTCTAAGAAATCTCCTTCCGACAAAGCAGAACCAGAGAAAAAAGCTCCTTCCCGATAGATGTTAAAACATAGATGTGAATAATTATGACTGACAACACTTTAATCGTTTCTCCTGAATGGTTAGCCACCAATACCGACAATCCGCAAGTTGTAATCATTGACTGTCGTTTTTCCCTTGCCGACCCTGAATTGGGACAAAAACAATATCAAGAAAGTCACATTCCCGGAGCTTTCTATTTAGATTTAAACCGCGATCTCGCGAGTTCAGTGGGCAAACACGGCGGCAGACATCCGCTGCCAAATATTGAAGAATTAGCTGAGAAATTGAGCGCGATCGGCATTAATTCACCAGAAAATTTAGTCGTCGCCTATGACGATTCGCGTCTGGCTTTTGCCGCTCGTTTGTGGTGGCTGCTGCGATATATGGGACACAGCAAAGTCGCTTTGTTAGACGGCGGTTTCAGCGGCTGGAAAGCGGCGGGCTATCCGGTAACAAATACTTTGCCAGACTCCCGCGAGGGTAACTTTGTTACTCACTTGCAGCCGGATTTGGCGGTAGATATTGAGGCGGTAAAAGAGCGTAAAGACTTGCCGGGAAAGGTTTTGGTTGATTCGCGAGAAAGCGAGAGATATCAAGGTTTGCGGGAGCCGATCGACCCCATTGCAGGTCACATTCCGGGTGCGGTTAACTATCCTTGGCAAGGGGTGACGGATGAAACTGGAAAAGTGCGATCGGCATCCGAACAAAAACAGCGGTGGACAGAATTAGAAAAAGCCGAAGAAATTATTGTTTATTGCGGTTCCGGGGTGACGGCTTGCGTTAATTTACTGTCTTTAGAAATCGCTGGAATTCCCGATGCTAAACTTTATGTAGGTAGCTGGAGTGACTGGTGTTCTTATCAGTTGTAGGGTGCACTCATCGAGATGATTGTT
>NZ_JAUBTV010000044.1:57683-59917 GCF_036705145.1 Microcoleus sp. B5-D4
GACTGTTGACTGTTGACTGTTGACTGTTGACTGTTGACTGTTGACTGTTGACTGTTGACTGTTGACTGTTGACTGTTGACTGTTCACGGCGTCAACCGTCAACATCATGCCGGTGTAACCGGAAATGATATCAAAGCGAAATTCCTCGCTATGAGGACTAATGAGTTCTTCAGTCCTCTTTGAGAGGACTTTCGCTATGAGACAGGGAATTCATTCCCTGGCGGACTGTTAGGTGAGCGGGAGGACTGGCGAACAAAAAGCTTAATTTGACACTAATAGGTAGCGGGGAATCACTTCGACTGACATCTTGCACCATTCTCAAGAACAGGCAAGATGCCTGTTCCACAAAGAGTAGATTTTCTTGTGGAACAGGCCGGAAAGCCTGTTCAGAAGGCGAATTAATAATACCCTAAAAATCAAAATAAATATAAGGCAAACCGCCTTCGGGAGCCAACACCCAAACCGCATACAAACAAAGCGGCACTAACACCAATTTCATCGGCCAATTTAACTCCAATTTCAAACCCCGACTCAACGCATAATTCCCCAGCATCGCCGCAGCCAAAGCCGCCAACATCCAAGTTAAATGCACTCTTTCCAAACCCAAAACTTCGCCATAAACTTTCTCAGCAAACTGCACGTCAGCAGTGTGTCCCCACAAATGCGAAATCGCCCATCCAGAATCCTTTAAATCGGGAAGGCGGAAAAATATCCAACTACCAAAAACCATCGCCTGAGTCAACAGCCAACCCATCGCAATCCCGATCGGATTTTCCCACAAAAACTCGATCCGCAACCGCTTAAACAGCACATCAGTCAGCCTGTGAACCGCCAAAGCTAAACCGTGTAAACCCCCCCACACAATAAATCCCCAAGCGGCACCATGCCAAATTCCTGCAATTAACATAACGATCGACAAATTCAGACAAGTGCGCCACAAACCGACTCGCGAACCCCCCAAAGGAAAATACAAATAATTCCGCAGCCAATCACCTAAAGTCATGTGCCAGCGTCGCCAAAAATCAGCTATGCTGGCACTAAAATAAGGAAAATCAAAATTTGGCGGCAAATACCAACCCAGCAGCAAAGCAGTACCGCGCGCCATGTCAACATAGCCACTAAAATCGAGATAAAGTTGCAGCCCGTAAGCAAAAATAGCCAGCCACAAATCCTCGCTACCCGCCCGCTGCAAGTTGGTAAAGCTTAAATCGACATAAATTCCCAAGTTATCTGCGAAAAGACCTTTTTTTACTGCACCAAAGGCGATCGTCCAAAGTCCCTCAGAAATGCGATCGGGCGTCGGAAATTGCTGGGTTTTCAGTTGATAGATCAAGTTGTGATACCGAGTAATCGGGCCGGAAATCAGTTTGGGAAAAAACAACTTGTAAGCAGCAAAGTGCAGCAGCGAAGTAGCAGCAGGCGCGCCTCGGTACACGTCAATCAAATAAGCAATGCACTCAAAGCAAAAGAAACTCAATCCCAGGGGTGCGATGACGTGACTTTTCACCCAGTCAGCCCCGTCGATAGCTACAGGCCAATTGAACAAAGTGCCGATCGAACTCAATAAAAAAGGCACATACTTAAAGCCCAGAAGCAGCAACACATTCAGACAGATGCCTATCCACAGCAGCCACAAACGGCGGCGGTTCCAAGATTCATTAGCAATCCGCCAATCCAGAGGTTCCCCAATCGCCATCGCCAAGCAGTAATTAAACAAAGCACCGACTAACAGCAGAGGAATGTACCAAATTTGCAGCGAAGCGTAAAAAATTAAACTACCCGCTAACATGATGAACAGCCGCCACCACCGCACCGGAACCAACCAGTAAGCCGCGAACAAAACTAACAAAAACAGGGCATATTGAAGGGAGATGAAAGTCATACCATTTTAGATTTTAGATTTTAGATTTGCGATTTTATAATTGGGAATGGCTTATTTTGTATGGGTTTGGATTACGAGCCTACTGTTGCATTATTTTTATTAATCGAGACTTTGCTAAGAACGAGATTTATCATGGATTTTAGCCGATCGCCCACACGAAAATATGCCCTCGGTAAGTCCCTACTATATAGTCGGCAACTGAGAACTGCTACATTTTACAGCACAAAGGTTAAATGCTGTTGCAAATTAAATAAATCTTGCCTGCTATAAATTAACTCTCTTAGGGATGAGAATTAAATAACTTCCACTCTTGAAAGTGGGATGGGCGTCCCGCCCGTCCAAAACGGACGGG
>NZ_JAUBTV010000045.1:0-25174 GCF_036705145.1 Microcoleus sp. B5-D4
ATTTGTAAAAACACTTCTTCTGGCTCCTTCCTTCTTCCTTCTTCCTTCTTCCTCTTTTCTCCTGGCTCCTGACTCCTAACTCCTAACTCGAATTTCTAGCTTGGCGGCAAAAGTGAGATGCTCTCGAAGCACTGATCCTCTCGCGCGCAAAGCTCTTCCAAATACTTAATTCTGGAAGTTTCCACGCCATACCTTCTTGTTGTTGGCCTTGGGCAGAGCAATTCAGGCATTTTTGCCAGCAAGAAAGAGCGGCTGTTGTATCCCCTTTTGCTTCGAGAACTTGTGCTAGCAAGCAGTGTGCAATAGGATAGAATTTATCTAATTCAATTGCTTTTTGCAAGTGAGTCTCTGCGTCACTGTAAAGTTGCAGTCCTAGATAAGCCCATCCCAGATTTTTGTGGAGCGTGACTTGCACCATTTTGTCATTAACTTGTGGCAAAATGGAGAGAATTAGTTCTACCGCTACGTCAAAATTTTCGCTGAGAATTTCCAGTCGAGCTAAATTATTGACAGCCGCAGCGGCAGCGCGACTGTTTTTATATTCTGCTGCTTTTTTGTAGTGCTGGCGAGCGTTGGACAAATCTTCTAGTTTTTCGTAGGTTGACCCTAAATTGTAGTTAGCTGCTGGCAGTTCTGGATTGTAGCGAATGGTTTGTGTTAAATAACATTTTGCCGTCTGTAACTCGCTCTCTAAGTATTTCTTGTAACCAATTTGATTTAGGTATTTAGCAATTAATTGATGGGTGATAAATAGCCTAGCCTGCGGGGTGACTGTCAGGCGTTCTTCCCCAGACTCGGTGAGGGCTTGCAGCAGCGATCGCTCGATGAGAATTTCTACAGCCAGTTTCAATTCTGATAAGTCTTCAGCAAATAGTAGACTGGATTGCAACTCGCTAAGGGTGGCGGGTTTATTGCTTGCCAAACAAGACAACACTTTTACTTCCAATTCATAAAAATCCTGAAAGTGATGCTCAAAAAAATCTCGGACAATCCCCTCAATAACCGAGGGAGTTTTTTTGATGAGTTGTGCTAAATTGCCCGCTAACATATCTTGAGCGTGAGTGACGGCTATTTTTAAAAGGAGGGGATTGCCACCATATAGATAAATGAGTTCTGATAGCAAATTACTCTCTGAAATAGAAAATTTTGGGGCGGATAAAATGATTTGTTTGGCATCCTTTTCTGGTAATTCCCTCAGTTCTAAAGCTCGACAAGGTAAGGTTTCTTCTGCTACATTATAAATTTCTATAGGGTGAGTCCAACTGATGATAAGCAGGCAACTTCGGTGAGGGGTTTGTGCTATTTGTTGGAAGAGTTCCCGGTAACTTTCGTATCCGGGGCGGTAGTGTCCTGGTAGCTGTCCGCTTGCGAGGATAGTTTCGACTTCATCGAAGACTAATAAACAGCGGGTTAAACGCAAATATTCTATTAATTGGGCGATGAGTGAGTTGCTGGGTTTGGGAATCTCGATTTCTGAATGATGAGATAGGAATTGCAAGAGGTCTGGCAAGAGTTTTTCAATGGGGTCAGCGGTGGCGATATTTCGCCAGATTATGGTTTGAAATTCCCCTTGAATTTGTTGTAGAGTTTGGGTAGCTAATGCTGTTTTGCCAATCCCTCCCATGCCACAAATTGTGACTATTCGACAACGGTTTGTTACTATCCATTTTTTGAGAGTTTCTATTTCGGAATTACGCCCGTAGAAAGGTTCTGGATCTGGGACTTCTCCCCAATCAATACGCGGTGAAAATTGAGGGATAGTTGCGTCTTGGAAGCGGGTATTGTCTAGGGTTGGATCAACTTCACTTTCGGTTGTAGTATCGTGACGGTTAGTGGCAACTTGTTTCTGGTATTCAGTTACGAGAATTTGCTGGAGTTTTGCTAATTTTCCCGGCCCGGCACCTTGAACTTCAAATTTTTTATACACTTCTCCCAGGCGTTTTTGTAAGGCATCTTTGCGAACACGAAGCTGGTCTGAAATATCAGACATGGATTCGCCTTTGATGGCTCTTGATAAGACTTCAAATTCGTTTTCGGAAATGCCAACTTTAGTGGCTAAAGTTATTAAAAAATCTTCGGGAAGTTTCATACTACGTTGAATACAGGTATTACAAAGCGGGCGGTTCTACTCAAAGATAGCTGGGAAAGGACGGGGCGATCGCGCGAAATAAGCGAACACAGGAATTTTGGCAGTAGAAACAGAGGTTTCTGGGCTGTAACTTGATTATATGGGCTTTTTTCTCACTTAGAACGAGATAAACGAGATAGACAACAGAAGAAATGAGGGGTGGCGCAAACAGAGGCTTCTGGGCTGTAACTTGATTATATGGGCTTTTTTCTCACTTAAAAGTAGGTAAACGAGATAGACAACAGAATAATTGAGGGGCGATCGGCTGAATTTTGGAGCCATTTCCAGGTCAGGATACTTTATCTGTAAAGGTTTAGACCTTGTTTAAGTTGCCGTTAGAGGGGCTAGAACCTTTTGAAATCGACTTTTGAGCCTATTTCTCACTTAATGAGTTTTTTTTGAGCATTAGCTTGACAAATTAGAACTATCCTTGATACATTAATCTCAGTTAGGCGCGGTGGATGTTTCAGAAAGTCGGCGCAGCCGGAGAGCTTTCTGAGTTCAGCGAACCTGAATACAGTTTCCCCCTCAGCTTTGCATAATTTTTGGGTTTGACCCTGGTTAATCAGTGGAGGTCGAAACCAGATTACCTGTGAAAACTGCTGGACTAAAACAACTGACGAGTATCGTTGCTGATCGGAGAGTAAAAGGCCATGTTTAGGTGCGTCAAGTTGATAACCGCTTTACCGACGATCGCGCTTCTGTCTGTTTTCAATCTGTTTCCGAGGGCGATCGCCCAAGAATATCCGGGGTGTTTTCAGTTGAATTCTGAAAGAAAACAGTATCAATCTCTCGATGAGCTTTGTCGATTTCCCAAACCACCTGAAAACCCGCGGAAGCCAGACCCTTTTAGGGTTCAGCTCGTGAATGGACTGGAGTTAACTGGATTAGCGATGGAAAATACAGGAACTCAGCGATTTCTTGTAGGGCGGTTGACCAACAAGCAAAGTAAGACGGCTAAAGTTCAGTCTATCAGCGTCCAATTTATCGATAAACGAGACGGAGCTGTAGTCGAATTTTTGACTGTTAAGCTTGGCGGTGTATTAGCTCGCAATCAGGGTTATGAATTCAGGAGAATCATGAACAATGCTCTTCAACTAGGCGATCGCAGTAACAATGATTTGTCTATCAAGTTTTTGGAGTGGGACTAGGTAAGATACTAGAGATAAAACTTAAACACATACCAAATCCTTCAATAAATTAGGAAAAATTCATGAAATCAGTAAATAAATTTTGGGGCTGGTTTCAGTGAAGCCTTTTGTTAAAGGAAATTCAAGGCAAAAAAACCAAATTCTCGGATTTTTAATTCCTCTATATACAGACTAGGAGCGACATTATGGACGAGTTTGTTAGGAAAGCAGCAGGACTAGGATTGCCTGTAATTTTACTTCTAATTGTGATGGCAACTACAGGTTTTGCAGGAGCGGCCGCAATTACGACGGCTTTGGCCATGTTAGGTGGGCCAGCAGGAATGTTCGGTGGCATTGCTTTGCTGGGCATCACCGGTTTAGCGACAGAAATGTTATCTAAGTACGGTCTTGAAGCGCTGTTAATTGGAATTTACAGGCAGCGCATTCAAAATGGAGAATCTCATGCTGCAATTTGCAAAGAAATCCGCCAATTACCACTATCTGGAGATTTGAGGCGGAGACTTGGGGAAGAGTTTGGGTTTTAGTAAACAGGAGATGAGCAATTTTATTTGTAAATTGCCCAAGATAGATCGCTGCTAATTGCTTAGAAAATCAAATAGGAGGAACAGATGGAGAGCGAATTGATTGGAGAGGTTAGATTACGCAACTGCCACCTAGTCTACCGTGAAGGCTCAAACTATCGAGTAGATGTAATTAAGGCTCAAAGACCTACAATCGTATTTACAAAAAACATTACTTGTGAAGTAGTGGAGTATTTGTACAATCAACTCAAGGGACATCAAGTTAATAAAGATGAAGCAGCAGATGTCCTCAAACCAGTTGCCAGCCAGTTAGATTTACCTTACAGCTATGGGCATCAGCTTTCTTATTATACGCAAGAGGTTTTAGTGGTACTTGTGGCGATAGGTAGAGCAAGTTTGAGTCAACAAATAGGTCGAGGTTGTTGTTATACAATTTTTCGGACGTGCTAAATCCTAAAACGAGGCGATCTAATAGCTTTTCCGAACCGCCAATAGACAATAAATATGAAATCTAATCAACTCATCCAAATCAGCGGTACACCTGGTCAAATTGTGGGGATTGTTCCAGTTCAAAGTAATGGCACAATTACGGTTAAATTGGCAGGCGAAATGTTACAAATCAGCTCGGAATCTTTTTTTGGATTAGAAACAAAAGAGGTGTTTATTCCGATTGAGGATGTTAGAGCGATTGAAACAGGAGAGGGTTGTACTTGGTGGCTGTTTTGGTTAGGAATTCCGACTCTCAGTATTTTTATCGGTGTTGTCTTTATTATTCTTGCCTTCATTGTCAAACAGCGCTATCTGACTATTTACAGCAGTCGGGTTAATGTGATAGTATTTCACAGGAAAGGAGAAAAAGTGGCTCAGTTTAGAACTGGTGTTTTAGAGGCTCGCTATTCTAAGTCTCTGGCGATCGCTAAACCGCCAATGCCACCACCGCCATCGCGTCCTTTGAATATTTGAGTCAAGAGAGTAGATATCATATCAAATCCGCGCTTGATCGTCGAGCGTAAAATCGAGTCAACATTCAACACTCAACCATCATTGAGTTTTGCGACCTCGAATTAACAGTTAACAATTAACAGTCAACTATTATGAGGAGTGCAACCGGAATTGATATCATAATCCAAATCTCCTGAGTTTATGGTGCTCAGCAAAATAAAAATTCTCGTGGTGCAGGCCCCATATCCCGGATGAGGAAGACGCTTATATAGCAATCATTGCAGGAGTCATAATTTTTTTAACCCCTCCCCTTGCTAAGGGGAGGGAGTAAGAAATTCACACATGATTTAGGATTGCTATACTATCATTTATACCACAAATATAGGAGAGCCAATGTTTTATAAGAAACCGGATTTTTTAGGGTAAGTCTTATTTAAATTAACAAAAGTACGGCTGCTGTTGCTAGCAGTAGCAGAATTCCGGCTGCACCTGCTAGCGGTTTTGCTGCTATTCCTGTAATCCATTCTGGTACGCTAGAAGTAGGTTTAATTGCGCCTTCTGTATCTACGGTAGTTATACCCCAAATCCAAGCTGCGTGAATGCCGATCGCCAATCCTAGACTGCCATTGTCGGCGATGCGGGCTAGTGTTAAAACCATCCCCATCAGCCACAATCCGGGCAGTTGCGGTAGAGTTTCTTTGGCTGCCCAAATTAGGTGGGCGATCGCGAAAATGAAACTGGCGATCGCTGCTGCGATTAGCACTGAGTAATCTTGCTGGAGGATTGTTTGCAAGCAGCCGCGAAAGATTAACTCTTCTGTGGCGCTAATCCACAGTCCTAATAACAGAGTCAGCAGACTAGCAGGGTTAAGGATTAAAGTCCAAAAATTAATCTTTTTTTCGCCTGTTTCGGTGGAAGTTTCGCTTTTTTTTAGATCGATCCAGCCTGCGGTTAATTGCAGACCGAATAAAATTACTAAGCTGATTATTCCTAATCCTAATCCCCGCAGCAATGACATCAAAACTGCGGGTTGCCAATCCCAACCCCAGTTAATAAAAGATGTATTTTCGATCCAACTTGTCGCCCATAAAATGAAGGGGACAATCAGGTATAGGGAAGCTAGTAAAGGTAGTTTTTTGTTTCCTAGGGGTTGGGGCGGATGCCATTTGAGGGCTCTCGCCAGCACAATCGCTGCGGGAAGCCACACAACAATCCAAGTCGAGAAAAACAAGATTATTTTGACAATTGCTGGTATTGACGGCGACAGCAGTCGCAGGTTAGTTATACTATTCCACATTTAATGGGTGGCAACTATAATACTGTTGACTGTTGGCTGTTAACTGTTGACTGTTGACTGTTAACTGTTGACTGTTGACTGTTAACTGTTGACTGTTGACTGTTAACTAATGACTAATAACTAATAACTAATGACTAATAACTAATGACTAATGACTACTGACTACTGACTACTGACTACTGACTACTGACTACTGCCAACTGACTACTGCCAACTGCCAACTGATTACCGATCGAGCTTTCGCTGAATTTGCCTCAAAGATTGGTACATTTCCGGCAAGCGGTTGTAGACGGCTGCGGCTTTCAGAAATAGTTTGTGGGGAATTGCTGGAACACCCGTCACGATCGCACCTGCGGGCACGTCGCTGTGAATTCCGGCTTTAGCAGTGGCGATCGCCCCATCTCCGATTTTGGCTTGATTAGCAATTCCCACTTGACCTGCCAAAATTACATTGTTGCCAATTTTTACTCCGCCAGCCATGCCAACGTGAGCGGCAAACGCGCAATTTTTCCCGACTTGACAGCCGTGACCTACGTGTACTAAATTGTCGATTTTTGTATTCTGGCCGATGCGGGTTTCTCCGACAGCGGGCCTGTCGATCGTGCTGTTGCAGCCAACCTCAACGCCCTCTTCTAATACAGTGCAGCCAGACTGCTCCATTTTCACCCATCCTGTGGCTGTCGGCACGAACCCAAAACCTTCGCTGCCGATCGCCGCACCGCTGTGAATCACGCAATTTGCCCCGATGCGAGTACGTTCGTGGATGACACAATTAGCGTGTAAAACAGTGCCTTCGCCTATTTCCGCATCTGGGTAAATTACGACATTTGGATGAATGCAAACGTTGCTGCCAATTTTGACTTTTGCTTGAATAACGACGTGGGGGCCGATATAGACATTTTCACCAATTTCTGCTGAGGGGTGAACGGCGGCTGAGGGATGAATTTCGGATGCTGGGCGAAACGGTTGATAGAAAATGGCGATCGTTTCAGCAAATAACAATCGCGGATCTGCCGCGGCAATCCAAGCAATGTTGCGATCGTCACATTGAGCTTGCAGGCTTTCATCTAAGGGTAAAATTAAAGCCGAAGCATTTGTAGTGGCTGTATGAACGGCAAATTTAGCACCTTCTATGTAACTGATTGTGCCCGGTGCAGCTTCATCAACTGGGGCAGGGCCAGTAATTTCTGGATCGGTAGCAACCGACGCTGTGAGGGTGCGACTGGTGGCTAAGTTAAGTTTTTCTACTATTTCGCTAAACTTCATCTATAAAAATTTTTTGTTAGCACAGATGGATCATAGTTAAAAATACCAGGTTTTGAGCACGATCTCAGCAGTTGCCATTTAAAAAACAAAAACCCCGGTTTCTTTAAGAAGTCGGGGTTGTAGCGCTCGATTATTTTTGGCAATTATTTTACAGAAACTGCGTCTACGTCAACGGTGCTGCCGTTGGCTTCAGAATAATTGGCACCGGTGGCTTCGGATGCAGAAGCTGTTTCTGTTTGGCGAGATTTAAAGTAGTCGATCGCCATTTGGGAAACTTCGGAAATCAGCAAGACTGCGATCGCCACATCGTCAATTTGTCCGATGACGGGGAGAAAGTCTGGGGCTATGTCGATCGGGCTTACCAGATATGCCAGCGTTCCCAGAATAATCCACCAGCGGTACTTGGGGTTGCGGAGGGTGTCGCGGTACCAGTTGTAAACAGATTGTATAGAAAAGTTCATCAGGTTGTCCTCTACTTATATTTTCCATCTTGACAAATTGTCGCTCGAAATGCTTGTGGAGATATCCCCCCTAAGGTTGGGAAGAGAATTCTACTCAGGAGTATAGGGAATTGGGTAGGGAGAATTTGTGGTAAGGGCGATCTACTAAAGTTATGCTCGCTCAGTGTCATGAGTCAAACTTCAACTGATAAGTACAAACAGACTTTAGTCAACCGACAGCAAGCAAAACTCGGCAACTGGGAGCGCTCCATCTGCTGGCTGTTGCGACTGAGATATCATTGCTTTAGCCTCCAAAGAGAGCTTTCGTAGGACTGAAGAACAAGCTCTATGCGATCGGACTTCTGTTTTTTGAGTTCTTGTATCCACAACTCAGAAGATGATGTACTAAATAAAAATACATCGCTAAAAATACCCGGAACTTTCGGGAAATACAGCTCAGTTTCCGAGCTGGAGTTAATACGACAAGTATAACATCGAGGTTCGATTAACAGTCGTACTTTTGGATCTAAAAGATGGCTCATAGATAGTATATCTGCTATATGAGTATCGCTAATTACGATCGGGTTTGCAGCTTGATTAATGGCACGAGCAACTACAGGATTACCCGGGTTATGCCACCAAGCTTCCGCTTGTGAATTAATCCCACAAGACACGATTCCACCAGTAAAAAGCAAAATAATCATTAAAGTTGAGAACGAAATATTCGCCTTGCTTCGGTTCAAAAAAACTTCGAGATTATTACCAATTAAATAAGCAACAGCAAGTTCACTTCCTAGGTAAGATGGGATTAAGTATCGAGCCGAAGTAGAACGTATACCTCCTACAATCAGATCTGGTAAGATAAGTGCGGCTGCTGTGATACCAATTAAAAGGAAAACGAATAAGCGAGCTGGCTGAGGAGCGTGCCGCCACAAAAAATAAAGGGCATATATTACTAAGATTAACACTCCCAAACTCACTAATTGATCTATCTTCTCATTTTGTGTTTCACAAAACACTCGACCTAGGTTCCCCACCCATGACTTAAATAGTCCGATAAAATTGCCCTTGAGCGCTGTCCAGCTTGTTACTTGCTTGGCTTGGGAAAAGTTAACTATTACAACTATAAGCCACGGCACAAATATCAAAAATCCCGCTATAGACGCCCTTATATAACCAGTAATTATTGGACTTTTCCTGCGAAATTTTTCCAGAAAAAGCACGTAGATTGCGTGACCGATCGCTACCAGTCCTGAAAATAAAAATGTGTAGAGACTAGCTGCTAGTGCTACTGCATAAATTCCCCAACTCAACTTAGTTTTTACCCTGATCGCTCTTAGAAGTGCAGCGCAAGAGAAGAGGATTGTTACAACCCAAAGACCGTATTGCCGTGATTGTTGAGCATAAGCTAGGTGAAAGGGTGAAACAGCTATTAGCGATACAGCGACCCATCCCGTTAGCGGTGAGTCAAATAACTCAATGCACAGCCAGTAAATACAAGGAAAAGCTAGCAAACTAAGAACGACCGCAAAACTTCTCATCGCTGTTATGGAACTGCCAAACTGCTGCATCCAAAACCGGGCGAGTCCATAATAAAGAGGCGGGTGTTGAGTATCTTCAATCGCCAAACTTTTGATAGTATCAACTACACTTCTTTCAGGATTAAATCTCTGGTATTTCAGTATTTCTTCTACCGTAATTAAGCGATTTTTAGAGAGATTTTCTACGGCTTCTGCTTCTGTGTAACCTGCCACTCGTAAAGAAGTGAATGTTTCATCATACCAGTAGACCTTTTTATCCAGATTAATCCCTCTGAACAATATCCCTAAAACTAATAAAATTGAGAAATAAATTACCCAATTATTTGCGGTTCTTTTGAGTTGCATGACCAAATTAAACTTCCTTAGATTTTACATGATACAGTCGGTTTTTTAACTGCCAAAAACTTACACTTATCATTGCCAATCGCACAGACGACATAACAATCACAGTAATTTTGTACAGTATTTTTGATACACCTGATAGAGAAATTGATAACCCCCCTAAATACATTGTAGTGGACTGTACAATTCGAGAACCAGCAAAGAATTGCACTACGGGATACCAAATGAAGGAAACCCAGTTAAAAGCTACAGCTAGCGACATAATGTTCCGCGAGGCAGAAAAACAGGCGATAGGTGTCACCCAAAGGCAAAATTGGGGAGAGTAGAATTTAGAAAATGAGATGAATCCTAAAATCGCGATTAAAAAGGCATCAATCAATTCCTCAAATGTCTTGGGTTTGAGGCCAGCAGCCAGGAATGAAATCGAAATCTGAAGGAATTGGGCTATTTTAGTTGGAACTAAAGGTACTTCACTTATCGGCGATATTCCTAATGACAAAGGCGATAGCAAAAAGAAAAACGCATCATAGGTGCTGTCGCCAATGTTCGGTCTATCTCCTTGGGCCGCATAAGGCATTCTCAGACCTTCCATTCCAGCATATCCGAGCACGATGAGGTTGCCGAGAATGAAGGGGACTATACACAGTAGGGCAACTTTAATTGCCGTCGGGAGTCCTTTTCTGTAGAATATGAATACACAGTACGCAGGAACTGCAAACAAGGCATAACCTTTGAGGGCAACCATTAGCCCCAACC
The DNA here is from genome assembly GCF_036705145.1 of Microcoleus sp. B5-D4. Lineage (NCBI taxonomy): Bacteria > Bacillati > Cyanobacteriota > Cyanophyceae > Oscillatoriales > Microcoleaceae > Microcoleus > Microcoleus sp. B5-D4. Next base: position 10,385 of record NZ_JAUBTV010000045.1, read on the forward strand.
ACATTGCCCCCTCTAAGTATTTTTCACTTCTGATTGCCAGCAGGGCAAAAAGAGTAGCAATTACTAAATAAATATCGTATCTGACGAGTGTAAAAAACAGCGGAGCCGGAGCTAACCAAATCCAAAGCGCTCTAGTCGATACTTTGGTGGCAATTATATAAGTCGCCCACAGGTAAAGGAACCAAGATACTGTCACCCACAGCCAGGAAAAACTTTTGAAGCTGGTGGATAAAGGATGTAAATTTTCTGATACAAAGCGGAAAAGTCCAAATAGCAAATTAGGAAGCAGCAAGTAATCCGACCATACATCTTTAAACAAAACTCCTTCACCGATCGCCCAGCGGCTGCGTATATAGTATTGATCTATATCGTACCGATCGAATAGCTTGCTGGCTGTGACTGCATCCCAAGATAAGTAAAGGACGAGCGCCCCAACCGCACCCAGTATCAATAACAATCTTGGATCTTCGTAAATTTTGTGGCTGCGGTTCATATCTTAAGTTTTTAATTTAGGAAAGTTGACAACTAATGAGAATATTTGCTCTGTTGAAATGTCAATAGTCCGGACACTTTTTACCTCGTAATCTGAAACCCTCTATTTTCTGTTGGTAGCTCGCTCGCGAAATCGCCTTTAAAGCCTTATTATACGGTTGCCGCCAAACTGTCTAAAGTATTGAAATGTGCCAATCACTACTTAATTTCTGACTACCAATTCTGCACTTAAGTGTGACCCGAACAAGGCCGCGCGGTAGTTTTACCCGATAGCGAGCTGTGACCGCATCAACTTCGGCAGTGCCTGTCTAGCAGAGGAAAGCCTGGGTTTAATAAAGGCTTTGTACCCGCCTATATTATCTTATTTCACATTTAATGATGGGTAGTGTAAAAAAAATTTACAATACTTGGTGGTTTCGAGCGCATCCATGATTTGGCAAGGAACGGCTGACTGTTTTAAGTGTAGCGAAGCGATGGGAATCTATTTCTGTAAATATCACATTAGTCGGCTTTCGCTTGCTTATATTTTTAATTATCCAATGGTGCTGTAAAAAACAGTTTTTGAGTATAAAATAGCACAAGCATTGGGAATGCTTTGAGGCGGTCTATCGGGTCAATTACTGATGTTTTTATCTCTCAACCTGAGTCAAAAACAGCATTTTTTTGCTAAAAATCTTCGGAAATCCTTTCAGGCATTACGCTACTGGCACATTGAAACAAGTTAACCGTTGAGATCGAGATCCCTGTTTTGCGGTAGCGTGAGGTACGCCAGCAGCAATTACCTACTAATTACCAACTACCAACCGTACCTCATTTGACGCAGAAGTGCTACACTTCACTCAAAATGCAGCCAGTTTCATGCCGAAAAATCCTCCTACTCACGAATCTTGAAAGATCCATTTTTGGTCGCCGATCGCAATTTCGCAACCATTTGGCAGCCAAAAAGGCTCGTTAGCCGCCAGCCTCTGCCCACCCACAAAAGTGCCGTTGGAACTGCCGCTATCGACAAGCTGATATCGCTGTTTGCCAATTTCGTCAGTGGCGCGGCGGATTTGAGCGTGGTAGCGCGAACTTTGCGGGTCTTGTAATACTAAAGTGTTGGTTGGTTCGCGTCCAATTGTAAAAGGATTGGCTGTTAGGGCGATCGCCTCTCCAGAAAGTTTGTAGATTAAATATGCGGTTGTTTTGCGATCGCTGCTTGCGAGTACGGTTGGTGCAAGTTGGTGAGGATTTCTCCCTGCTGGGAGACTGTTTTGAGCAAGTTGTTGTGTTAGTTGTTGTAAATCGCGATCGAACCCTCCTGCTGTGTCTGAAGCTGGAAGACTCGCAGGAGAATTACCTGAAATTAAGTTTAACTGCTGTACGGGAGATTGAGGAACAATCGGACGGCCTGCTTCGGCAATTCTCATTTGCAGGGCGGCGGCATTTTCTGCTTCCTGTCGGGCACTCATTCCCTCAACTTGGCGAATAACTCCGTTGGTTTCGGGAAAGCTGACATCGCCAATTCGCACGTCTTCTAAGTTAAAGCCTAGGGTATAAAAATCTTGGACGCGATCGAGCAAATTTTGGCGCAGCAACAGCCGTCCTTGACTGATAAGCTGTTGTAGGGGTATTTGCCCGATCGCTAATCCCATACAATCCTTAACTGCACTTGCTAAAGCACCTATAGGATCGGACAATTCCAAAGCTACTCGTTTCGGATCTATAACTTGATAAATAACAGTCAGGGTGGCATCAATTAAAAATCGATCCTTAGACAAAAAATCTCCGTGCGACTGCACCTCCAAATTGCGGAGTTTGGTGTCTACGAGGACAATTTGAGCCTGTTCCAGCAGGGGAAGGGCAAAGCTGAAATGTCGCCCGGATTTTAGGGTACGCACGGCGCGGCCGTTTTTGACCAACAAACCCGTGTAACCCGCCCCTATAAAGTCCATACTAAACCCGGCCCAGCGTTCTGGAGTTATCGTTTGAATCAGGGGAGAAGCGTTGTTCATGGGAGGGAGTTGAGGGAGGGGAGATTCTATTTTTAGGGTAACAAATTGCTGGGGGCGAGCGATCGGGCGGTGTGCCGGTTCCGCAACCTCTATTCTATACTTCTGGACTCCCCCCGATTCAGGCCGCACTGGATCTAGCTTGAATCTAGTTGATGGTGGGGGCGATCGAAATACTGTCCGTAGGGTGCGTCTGATCCTTCCAACCTGTTGAAATCGAAAGAATTAATGTCTGACGTACGCTACAATTTGGTTTAACGGTGACTAAAGGTGAGTGATTTATTGGCTATACTTAAGGCATCATGCTAGGAGCGTAAGTCAGATGAACACGATCGCGATCGCCCTTTCTGATGAGCGACTCCTGAAGTTACAAAAACTCGCCAACGACTTGAATGTATCGATAGAAGAGTTAGTTTTAATAGGCATCGAAAACTTACTCGCACAGCCAGAAAGTCTTTCACCCAATACAGCTCAAAATATTCTCAACGAAAATGCTAAAATTTCCCCTGAGATAGTTGACAAATTTTATGCACTAGCCTCGGATTGGGAGAAAGATGTTGCTGGACTTTCTTCAACTGCCCAAATGTCTCAGCATCCTGCCTATCAGGAAATTATTAGTATGGGAACACAAATCGTGTCGCTGTTGCTATCGGAGCTGAAAAGAAATCCCCTTTACTGGTTATCGGCGTTGAGTGCAATTACGGGTGAAAATCCCATTAAACCCGAACAAAGGGGAAGGGTGAAACAGATGGCATCAGCTTGGATAGATTGGGGGAGAAATCAAGGCTACGCGATTGAATAGAATGTATAGAAGACCCTAATTTGAATTTAAGTGACCCAATGTGTCTTGCAGGGATTATCAAGTTACCCGCCCTAAATCTCAAGAATATAACTGCTTTGCATGGGCTGCTGAGGAAGACGATCGTTGGTGGCAACCGATACCTGGAAAGCAATTTTATTTGCCTGACGGTGTACCGCAAGAGGAGACTCTAGAAGCGTATATTCAGGCTTATCAAACGCTGGGATATGAAATTTGTAAGGGCGATCGCGACAAAATAGTAAAATAAGCTTAACACTTGAAAAGTGAAACTTAGGTTATGTTAAAGTGTAATCAACAAAACCGTTTTTGCACCATACCGCACGGGAATCAGTGCCATGTCCATTTCCAAACCTGAAAAGCCACAGTATTTAAAACCGATTAATCCCCCCGATCTGCAAATGCGAGCGATCGCCTACAGTTTAGATACTTTGATTCCAGGGATCTACATTTGGCTGGGTGCGCTCAAAATTCGGATTGGGGGTAGCGAGCCCGAAGAAAACTATCCGGGGACTATTCACAGTCCCATTGGCATTGCTTTAGTATTCCCTGGCTACCGCATCTACAGCACTTATCAAGGTAGCTATGACCCTTGATAAGCATAAGCTTGACGGTATCCCTCAAATTACTGTAAAAACTTTGCCATCTACAGAATTTGAGTTACTTCTATTAACAGCAGGCTACGGTAAAATGGGTACGGCTCCGGCTCAGGGAAATCGCCTGAAAGTGTGGTGGACTCATTCTACTTTTAGACGCATTGAAGCTATTTATAGTCCTGATGGAATAGTTGCTATTACTGCTTATCACGTTTAGACTTGTAGTTCAAAATCAGAAGTTTTTATTGACTCTTTTGATAAGAGAGGGCGATCGCACTTTCGGAAAATAAGGGCGATTCCCTACGGGATAGCTCCGCTTCACGCACTTTGAAAAAGCAACAATTGCGTTACACCCAAAACATTAGGAAACTGCTTTGAGGTATTGCGTTACAGGCTTCAAATCGATGTCATCGTTGTCAGTCAGTATTTTAAATAAATGACGCGGGATGCCGGCGGCAATCAAAGTTTCTAAATCGCGATCGAGCTTTGAGAAGTCTTCATAGATACCCACTTGCCTGACTTACGCAAGCTAAAGATGAATCTTTCGGGTCATTGACTCCCGTGTATTTGTACTGAATATCAAAACCTGCTTTTTCGCCAATTTCTTCGATATCCCAGTCTACAAGATTAATATCTATCGCTTCAACGGCTAGGGCAATATGACCGGGCGGTATGGGGTCAAGAGGCTCGCAGCACCAACCCTCAGAATGATTCCATACACTTTGACCAACTGATTCTCGAATTTTCATGTATTTTCCCTCACTGAAAGTAGCAGCGAAACCAGGCTTTGCCTTCAGGCCGAACATCTGCAAGAGACCGTTCATATTGAGTTGCTAGCTGTTAGCATTTCTTTTTCGCTTCTTTTAGGTTATACGCTTGTACGGGTTCGTTGATGGGATTGCCAAGCTCTTCTTTTTCCCGTTCTGGATCTCTCACTCCTCCCCCTTTTTGCTGCTTTTGCTGGATGAGGGGGCTTGCTGAGCCTGGAACCATATTTCTATTGCTTCTTCCAACCCTTCTCCTATATTTAGCTGCTTGAGAGTACACGCAGCTTTAAACTGAAGTCCTAGTTCTTTTCGGACATCTCCCGATAGCTGTATGTAATTTGGGTCGTGTCGCTTCGCTGGCACTTCTGTACTCTTTCCCACTTAGGTTTCCTGCAATTTTTATATTCTCACGATCGTACACCTGTTCTGCTGATATGTTCTCATGTTAACAAGTTGAATATGTGCGCGAGTAAAGAAAATAAGGGCGATCGCTTTTGGGATATGTGGATGGAAAAGATCGATCGCCCCTTTGGGATTCGGGATGAGAAAGGCGATCGAGCTTTGACAAGTCCTCATAAATGCCGACTTGCCTGACTTACGCAAGCTAAAGTAGCAGCGAAGGATGGATTTGGGACAAGAGACGGGCGATCGCACTTTTTGTTATTTCGGGCCTAGGGGAGCACTCCTCTTCTACCCTATTTTTTCATTTTGTGTTTCTTGATGCTATTGACTTCGCCTTCTCCATTGCCAGAGCTAAATATTTATCAATTTGCTCAAACCGAGAAGAATTTAATAGTATATTTTCTGAGATAACTTCCTCGCTGTCATAGATAATTTCTAGATGTGCTGGCTTAGAGGAAGAATAGCTAGGATATTGATAACGAACCTTAAGCTCACCATCATCTAAAGGTATCAGCCACCTCCAATATATAGATCCATCCTTTTTGGCTTCGAGTGTCTGTGCCGTAGGAAAGCTATTCAATATCCATCCTCGATCTTCACTCCGTATTTTTTGCATAAAATCTGCGGCTACTTCCATCTGAGGTCTATGTTCAGACGCACCTCTATAGAAATTTGCTTGACTGCTGCGATGAGCAAATGCAGCTTCTTCAGCACTTTTCAAAATTTGTTCTAAAGGTGATGCTCCTTTAATAATATGTACGGCAGAATCCGGAATATCCGCATATCCTTGACTTCTGACAAATAGGTAGTAACGTTTCCGAAGTTCCGCGCCATACAAATCTGTAATCAATAAAGCAAAGAAATAGTCCAAATCATATTGACGGCTGTTCACAGTTTCTCTGTAACCCCTAATGTCACCTTGACTCAATTCTGCTAATCCATTGCAGTGATGAGTATGCCAAGAACCCAGGTAATTAATATCTTGGTCAAATTTCTCCAACACGCGAAACATTGCTTCTTGATACTCACCATCTGGCATCAAGTGACCTACTGAGTTATTGACACGAGGGCCAGAGTCTATATAAGTTTCTACTCGAATTTTTATATGATTGCGATTTTGACTGATTTTTCCAACAAACTTTCCACCTTCCTCACGGTTAGAAACTGATACTGCATGACTTATTCTGGCAATAACAGTATCAAAAATTTCAACTGATATGTCTGGATTAGAATGCCTATCATCTGCTCTACCTATTCCAAACAAAGATAAAACTCCCGACATACTAATCCTCCAATTGATGATTGCTATTAGTGCAGTAGCATACTTTTTGAGGTTTTAAAAGCATTTGCTTTGCTTCAAAATGACTGCGGAATATTCCTGGGGCTGGTCTATTGGCATACACAATCCAGTTACTTTTCAATGTAGCCATTGACTGAGTTGACTCTCTCAGCAAAATAGAGAGAGCCATCCTAACTTGAATCAATGCAATCATTTGGATATCAATTGATAGTCCTGATGCACGAAATTCTTTTTCATCAAGACCGTAAATTCTACTTTCTTCATCTTCCGTAAGTCCTAAAGCATCGTCTGATAAGTCAAGTTGATTGAGTTCGGAGAAAAGTTGTAAACACTTGTAACAACCAGTTTGACTTGGAATGTAGCCAAAAATTTCACCTCCTATGCCTGTCCGAAACACGGATGCTGTTACAAAAGGAACTTTCGCTGCCACACACTGGTCACTGACAAACTCTCTGACACTCTTTTTATCGGAACAAGAAAGAACGAGATCCGAGCGACAAACCGACTCAATAAAGTTCGGAGATTGCATCACATCCTCTGCAAAAGTTTTAACTTCTACATTGGGATTTCTGTCTTCTATCCACTCCTTTTGTATGTCTACTTTGAGTCGTCCTAAATCTTTACGCATTCTAGGATGCTTGACAAGATTTTCAGATGCCAGAGTATCTGGATCGTAAAGTTCCCAAATCCGAATACCATTCATTACAAGGTGATCGCAAGCTGGTGTACCACCGCTACCTAAACCCACAACAGTGATCCGCTTATCTGAAAAAAATTCTGGATTAAGTAGATAGCTAATTCTATCAAACTCAAGTGAATAATTTTGATTTTTCATTAGTGTGCTTGCTCTTTTCCTGGCCACTTTTTAGTACGTTGCCAAACATCATATTTGTTGACCCAGATTGCAGCCTTAGATACCATATATGCCAATGAATAGTTTGAAGTCCATTGCTCTGGCTTCATCACACATAAATTGCCACTCATCGGATATCTGTGAGGACAATCAGGTTCAATGGTTCTTTCAAGCAACTTAATCGATGGCATCTTGTAAGGATATTCTAAAGAAATTTCTATGCTAACTAGGTAATAGTTTTCGTCCGCTGTCTTTAAATACCCCTCTACAGCCTTGATAGACCCTTTGGATGCTTTAAAAGCAAACTGTGGATAGTAGCGCTTAATTTTCTCACTCTCAACAGCCATCCTATCTCTAGATAAATCATTTCCGAGAAATATAAGTCCACGATTAATAGCAATATTTGTCATTATTTATTGTTTAATAACTACTTTTAAGGTTAGGCAACTAATACTCCCCTTTTGGATCGCGGAGCGCCACTCCTTTTGGAGATTGATTGGGTTCGAGTGGACGAACTACACCATCTGAATCGATTTCGACAAACTCATCTTCTTCTTGAGCGTTAAAGGCTCTTTCTGCCATATTTGCAATTGATCTGCCAACACCTCTAGCAGCAGCACTAATTACTCCTTCCGTAATTCCATCGACTATATCGTCAAAATCATTTGGCATTTGCTTAACACGTGAAAAACAGCTTGAGCTACTCCTAACTTAGTATTTCAGGCAAAGGCAGCAATTAATCTTGACTTAATTAAGTAACAAAATCTGAAGCTCTTGCCAATTGGCAAGAACTCTGAAAGCTTACTCTGTCAAGCTAACGGTTCCTTAATGCCTTTTTTACCCTAAATCTCTTTAAGAGTCCCTAGCCTGAAACCGTTAGTTAGTCAAGCTTTGGGTGGTATGATGCCTTGTTAGTCCAAAGAAGCTGAACTTGAGTAGCTATTACGATGATAAACTCAGTATACTCAGATAGCAACTAGCTAAAGCTATAATTTTAGTTAGGCTTTAGCTATCAACTAAGCGAGACATACTGCGATGACATCCAGTGACGAGATGTTTGCCGAGGCTGCGAATAACTGGGACTTGGAAAGGCTCTACAAAGCTATGGCAGAAGCCAAGTGGCAAGTCTCTCCTCGTGCGAGAAAGGGACTTACCGAACGGGAAAAGCTTTTTCTCCGAGGTTTGCTCTGCGGCCACAGTCCTGCTGAAATAGCTAGCCAACTCCATCAAAGTCGTAAAGGTGTTGAGGTTTATGTATCTAAAACTTTATATCAATACTTTAAAAAAATTACAGATGTACCTAACCAAAAGGTAAGCAACTGGAGAAATATTCATAACTGGCTAGAGGAAGCTGGATATAAAACTACGCCCTCTGTTAAATCTCACTCAAGCAATTATTCACCCCAAATTCCGTTAGTAAACATAGTTAACATAGGTTTGAACAATCAAACTCATACAATAACAATTGACATTCACCTTCAACTAACATTACCTTCGCTTTCAGAGCCAACAATGACAGAAGACATGAATACAAAAGATCGCCCCTCAACAAACCAATCTAATTGAAGGGCGATCGCCTACAATAGAATCAACACTCCTCATCTCAAACACCATGCAAATTGTTTTGCCTCCTGAAGTCGAAGCCCTCGTGCAGCGCCAACTCACCAGCGGCAAATACAACAGCGCGATCGACGTTATCCTTGCAGCCATTAAACTACTCGAACAACAGCAAGATATTTATCAAGGACGACTGCAAGAACTCCAACGAGACGCACTGATTGGTCAGCAAGCATCCCAACGCGGTGAAGTTGTAGACGGTGCAACCGCAATGGCACAAATTCGAGCTAATTTGCGTAGGCGTAGCCAGCCGTAGGCATCGCGTTACAGTTCAAAAGAAACATGAGTCCAAAATTTCGCCTCACTCAACCCGCAATTCAAGACATTGAGCAAATTGCAGACTACATCGCTAGTCGATCGGGACTCGATCGAGCAGATCGCTTTTTAAGCAATCTTGACGCTAAATTCGCCAAAATTGCTCAATTTCCCAATATTGGACGACAAAGAGACGAAATTTTACCCTTGCTTCGCAGTCTCTCCATAGACAACTATCTCATCCTCTATATGCCGATCGGACAAAATGTAGAAATCTTTCGAGTTGTCAGTGGTTATCGAGATTTATCCGCCCTCTTCGCCGATGCTGATGATTGAATTTAATATATCAATGGATGAAAAGGAGGAGGGAAAGCCTCAATAACCTTCATTAAAAAAACGCCATCGCCCTTGTGACAAGACATTATAAGGGCGATCGCAACAGCCTAAGCAACACCATAGCTTGTAAACTGCCTTGCATAGGGAGGCTGAAGACCCAAAACAATATCCTCCCGCGCCACACCCATCAGCACTAACTCCTCAGCAATCAGTTCATCAGTTTGATTGCGTTGAATCCAGACTTTTTCATTTCGGATATCTAAGTGGATCGGGCAACTATAAATCCGATTGTGACCGTCCCAACCTAAATCTAATATCTGATAATGGTCATGTTCGGTGTCAAACAATACCTGGATTTCTATGTCGCCATTGATGGGTTTAGTCTTACTATATTCCATCAGGAAAGTGCGAACAATCTGCCGATATTTAGCTAATCGATCCATTCCACAATCACCTCATTCGTGGGGTCGTATACCAACAACTTCAAATCATACTCAGCTATCGCCGCTTGGGGCAAAGCACGAGAGAAAAATGAATTATAGGCAGCGATCGGAACTGCCAAATAGAGCGATCGATCTGGCTCCAAATTTCTGAGTGCTAGTCGATAATTCAAAAATTGACCGAGGGCTAGGTGGAAATCAAACATAGCTGATTCACTCAGAAAGCTTTTAACCTCCACCGCAATCTTTTGCACACCTCGCTCTGCGGCTAAAAGCTGTTCCGCCCCCAAGTCAATCCTGAGCCGATCGTCTTCGCTAAACTTTAGCTTCAGCGGATCGTGGGTAATTACCCAATTATCCTTCAGGAGAGCGGATTTCACAGACTCATGGAAAACATCCCTAGCCGACATAGACTTTACTCAAAGACCTAGTTTCCATTCTATCCAAACCCACGCACTTAGGAACTTAGCACCAATAGTATTATAACACTCAACCAAAATGCCAAGAATCAAATAAGCGCGATCGCCCTTTCATTCCCAAAAACCGATCGCCCTTTCATTCACCTCACCAAAAACGCCGCACACTCAACATGAGAAGTCTGAGGAAAGAAATCCGCCGGCTGCACTCGCGCTAACTTATAATCCCCATTTTCGCACAAAATCTTCAGGTCGCGAGCCAAAGTAGCAGGTTTGCAGCTAACATAAACAATGCGATTTGGTTTGATTTCCTTGATAGCTTCCAAAACCGCGCGATCGCACCCTTTCCTCGGCGGATCTAACAGCACAATATCCGGTGTCAATCCCAAGGAAGGCAGCAAACTCTCTACAGTTCCCACCTGAAAATCGACATTTCTCACGTCATTTAACTCAGCATTTAATTGGGCTTGTTCGATCGCCGCCGGTTGCACTTCTAAACCGATGGCTATTTTTACTTGTTGTGCCAGAGGTAAAGTAAAAGTACCAATTCCGCAGTAAGCGTCAACCAAAACCTCATTTCCCTGCAAATTCAATTCCCCTACAATTACCTCCAACAACGCTTCAGCAGCCTCAGTATTGACCTGGAAAAAAGTATCAGCCCTTAGCTGAAAATTCATCCCAGCAAAGCTTTCTCGCAGATAAGAACGACCAGCTATGCAGCGAGTTTCTGCACCAAAAATCACATTAGTTTGAGCGGGATTTATATTCAAACAAACACCTACCAGTTGAGGATATTGTTTCAGCCACTCTGATGCTTGCTCTTCGAGTCCCGGCAACTCTCCAGTGCGAACTATTAAAGTTAGCAGCATCTCGCCAGTGCGCCGTCCAATCCGCAAGGACAAATGACGCAATTCTCCTGTATGTTTCTTTTCGTCGTAGACTTGCCAATCCCGCCAGTGGATGTCTTCTTTGACTTCTTTTAACAAAGGATTGAGGCGCGGATCTTGCACCGGACACTGATTGAGATTGACTAATTTGTGGGTGCTTTTTTGATAGTAACCTGCTTGGACTTGACCTGTTGCAGATATGGCCACGGGATAAGTCGCTTTGTTGCGGTATCCCAAAAATTGGGGAAATCCCTCGATTTTTCCCGTTAAAATTTCATCAACTTGGGGATTGCTAAATCCGCCAATCCGTTCTAAGGCTTGAATGATTTGATTTTGCTTGGCTGCAAGCTGATATTGATAATCTACGTGCTGCCACTGACAGCCGCCACACTTGTCGGCGACAATGCAGTTAGCTCGAATGCGGTGTTCGGATGTTTCGAGAAGTGTGTCCAGCTTGCCTGTAGCATAGGTGGATTTGACTTGCACGAGGCGGACAAGGACTCGATCGCCCGTCACGGTATCGGGCACAAACACTACTAACTCACCAAAACGACCAACTCCGTCGCCGGTGTCTGTCAAGTCGGTAATCTCTATCTCAATCAGTTGACCTTGCTGGCAAGGGTTTGCCAATTTCGTCGAGTTTGGGGTCGGGAATTTAGATTTGGTCACAAGTAGTCGTGGTAGGATTTAATATGGTAATGCAATATCGCTCTCTCTTTCCTGAGATAAGTCGTAGCGAAGCGGGGCGTAGGCCATCGCACTCAAACTCAATTGCAGGCTGTCTTCCTGCTGCTGAACGTCTTGCTGCTAAAGCCAAGCTTCCACCTGCAAGTCAAGCCTGCCGTGAGTTGCCCCTACCCGTGCCTGTGCGATATGCTGTTGGGGCGACGTAGCAAAAACTCGTTAAACAGTCAAAGTGTCTGCCGACATCAAAACTCTCAGTCGCAGTTTTTGAGTTTTTCCCGCAGTACCCTGGAACACAGGGAAACTGGCTTGAACATCAAGCATAACGTTTCCGGAGATTTATCGGCTACTTCTAATGTTGATAAATGTTAGAAGCAAAGTAAATCGCCCAACCTAGAATCTCGTCTTTAAGGGATGAGAATGTCAATTAATCTTACTCTCAAATATCCTCAATTTTTTTGAATAACAATGAGCGTAGTTAGCCAACTAATTCTCCAAGCCGACGACGAACTTCGCTATCCCAGTACCGGCGAACTTCAAAGCATCAAAGATTTTTTTAAAACCGGAGAACAGCGGGTGCGTATTGCTACGGCGCTGTCTGACAGTGAGAAAAAAATTGTTGAAGAAGCTAGCAAAAAACTCTGGAAAAAACGCCCTGACTTTATCTCCCCCGGAGGTAATGCTTACGGCCAACGCGAACGGGCTTTGTGTCTGCGCGACTACGGCTGGTACTTGCGCCTGATTACCTACGGTATCTTGGCGGGTGACAAGGAGCCGATCGAAAGCATCGGTTTGATTGGCGTTCGGGAAATGTATAATTCTCTGGGCGTTCCTGTTCCTGGCATGGTCGAAGCTATCCGCTGTTTGAAGGAAGCTTCTTTGGCTTTGCTCAATCAGGAGGATGCTAAGGAAGCAGCTCCTTATTTTGATTATATCGCTCAAGCAATGTCTTAATTGCTTTGGTGATTGCTTTCATGAATGTGGCGGAGCATTCGCGGGTGATTTTTGGGGTGATTTTATCTCGCCATTGCTCGCAAATGTTTCGCTTCTGTTTTGGGAAAGGAAATCTGCCTAATTTCTGCTAGGAAGCAATGCTGTTTAAGCTTTCCCAGATGTTGAGTTCGTCTTGTCTTTCAATGCACATTTGATTGAAAAAGTCAAGTGTTTTTTGGAGACATTGTTTTTTGAATTTCCGGCTGTCGTAGTGAATGGATGTTTTGAGCTGCGAGAGTTCTCCAAGGGTGGGGCAGGTTTGGATATGATGGGCGATCGCATTTTGCCATTCTTCCAGCCTGCGGTACGAGATAAATTGTCCGCCTCTGTCCCGCCGATGCACGAAAACCACGAAAGCCCATGATTCGACTCGCTTAATTTGATTTTGGCTGATTTTGAGCAGTTGGGCGATCGACCTGACGGTGATGCGGAGCTTTTTCGAGGGTTGGATGCGGCGAAACAGTGCTGTCATGGCTGTCTATTTACTTTGTTCCAACATTGTAACACAATATTCTTAAGTTGCAAACTTAAAAATTACACTAGAAAGTCAGGCGTGATAGCTTAGCTTTATGCAGATAGGTGATGACTGATGGTTGTAGCAGAAGCTAGGCGAGAAAAAGAATACTTGAGACGGAGATTTACTGATACCGGGCTGCGGCGGTTGGGTAAATTCCTGCGATCATGGCGGGAAGCTAGGGGGTGGAGCGTTCACGAACTGAGCGAAAAGACCAAGCAGCATGAGGCTCAATTTTATAATCTAGGGGGAGAGCCTTTGCCGAAAGTCTTGGGGGTCAGCATTGCAGGCATTTCGAGAATCGAAAATGGCTATTACAACAAGCCTGCACCCGATCTTTTGTGGCTGTTCCTCGATGTTCTCGAACCAGTTCACCCGGTTGAAAAGCGGTTGGTTACTCTAGAAGACTTACTGTTGATCGGAACTGAATTTTGGAACCCAAACGTTGAGGCGTAGGATTGACATAATAGTTAAATTGGATCTGTAAAATGCCGGGATTTCTTGACTTTAAGGCTGTCGTCGATCAGGAAAAACTGCGCCCTGTGCGATTTACGGATACGGGACGCGGTAGATTGGGAAAACTTCTGAAAGCAGCTAGAGAGATTCGGGGCTGGTCAATTATTGAAACAGAAATGGTCACAAAAGAATACGAGGCCGCTTTGTTTCGGACAGCCGGAGATCCTGTACCAAAAGATGTCGGTATTAGTAATGCTACTGTTAGTCGCTACGAACGCGGGAAGTTAGAAAGTTTGGATTGGCGATCGCTCTCTCTGTTATGCTTTGTGCTCAAGCCGATCGATCCGGTGACTGGGGAAGCCCTGGAACCGACAAATGCGCTTTATATCGCCTGCGAACATCCGCCGTACAATGACGCGAAGCTTTATGACTAGATTATTTGCAGATAGGTAATGTCAGGACTCTCTAACAAAGCTGTGGTAGACAAAGAGCAGGAATTGCGTCCCGTTCGCTTCACGGAAACGGGGCGGATGCGTTTGGGGAAGATTTTAAAAGCAGCAAGACAGACAACAGGTTGGTCTGTCAGCGAAACAGAGTTCAAAACAAAGGGATATGAAGAGGCGCTGTTCACAGCTACAAATCAACCCGTACCGAAAGATGTGGGTATCAGTGCCGCAACAGTCAACCGTTACGAACGTGGAAAGCTGGATAATTTGGATTGGCGATCGCTCTCTCTGTTATGCTTTGTGCTCAAGCCGATCGATCCGGTGACAGGGGAAGCCCTCGAACCGACAAATGCTTTATATATCGCGTGCGAACATCCGCCGTACAATGACGCGAAGCTTTACGAGTAGTTGATTGCTGACATCTGGCAGTATTGTTAATCAGCTTTTCAGGGCGGGCTCGCGTGCCCACCCCACAAGCAAAATATTGAGTTGTTGTGGAACAGGCATCTTGCCTGTTCTTAACAATAG